>CAXTTB010000145.1:0-8084 GCA_964246905.1 uncultured Acetobacteraceae bacterium
TGAGCACGCGCAGCGGCGTCCAGGCCGGGTCGGTCACGCGGCGGCCAGCAGCGACTGGAACCGCTGCGACAGCCGCGCCGGCCCGCCCGGCGGGCGCACGCGGCCGGCCCCGTCCAGCAAGCCCTGCTCGCCCAGCCAAGCCTCGAACTCCGGCGCCGGGCGGCGGCCCAGCAGCTCGCGCATCGCCAGCGCGTCGTGGAAGGAGGTGCTTTGGTAGCCCAGCATGATGTCGTCGGCACCGGGCACGCCCATGACGAAGTTGAGGCCCGCCGCGGCCAGCAGCGCGAGCAGCGCGTCGGCGTCGTCCTGGTCGGCCTCCGCGTGGTTGGTGTAGCACACGTCCGCCCCCATCGGCAGGCCCAGCAGCTTGCCGCAGAAGTGGTCCTCCAGGCCCGCCCGGGTGATCTGCTTGCCGTCGAACAGGTACTCCGGC
The DNA here is from genome assembly GCA_964246905.1 of uncultured Acetobacteraceae bacterium. Classification (GTDB taxonomy): domain Bacteria; phylum Pseudomonadota; class Alphaproteobacteria; order Acetobacterales; family Acetobacteraceae; genus CAHJXG01. The sequence continues at coordinate 434 of CAXTTB010000145.1, forward strand.
CCGATGAAGCCCACCACCGTGTTGACCAGCAGCGGGCGATAGCGGCGGGCGACGGCGTAGGCCCGGGCCTCCAGCGTCTGCTGGTCCACCCCGTGATGCGCGCCGGACGACAGGGCGCTGCCTTGCCCGGTCTCGAAATACATGGCGTTCACGCCGGGGTGCAGCGCCTGGACCGCCGCGTGCGCCTCGTCCAAAAGCGCAAGCGTGATGCCGAAGCCGGCGTTCGCCGCCTCTGTCCCCGCGACCGACTGGAACACCAGATCGACCGGCGAGCCGCGGCGCATCAGCTCCATCGTCGTGGTCACGTGCGCCAGCACGCAGGTCTGCGTCGGGATCGCCAGCGTCTGCCGGATCTCGTCGAGGAGCGACAGCAGGGCGTGGGTGCGCTCCGGGCTGTCGGTGGCCGGGTTCACCCCGATGCAGGCGTCGCCGGAGCCGAGCAGCAGGCCGTCCAGCACGCTCGCCGCGATGCCGCGCGGGTCGTCGGCGGGGTGGTTGGGCTGCAAGCGGGTGGACAGCCGCCCGGGCAGGCCGATGGTGCCGCGGAACCGCGTCACCACCCGCGCCCGGCTCGCCGCCACCATCAGGTCCTGCAGGCGGCACAGCTTGCTCGTGGCCGCGACCATCTCGGGGGTCAGGCCGGGCGCCAGGGCGGCCAGCGCCTCCGTCGTCGCGTCGTCCGACAGCAGCCATTCGCGGAACCCGCCCACCGTCAGGTGCCGGACCCGGGAGAACGCCGCCGCGTCGTGGGTGTCCTGGATCAGCCGCGTGACCTCGTCCGTCTCGTACGGCACCACGGCGGCGGTCAGGAACTCCGCGAGCGGCAGGTCGGCCAGCGCCCATTGCGCCGCGACCCGGCGGGCCTGGCTGTCCGCCGCCAGCCCGGCGAGCTGGTCGCCGCTCCGCAGCGGCGTCGCCTGCGCCATCAAGGCGGCGAGGCTCGGGAAGCAATGCCGCTCGCCGCCGGCCGTGGCCCAGTACATGGTCCGCTCCTGCGAAGTCTCCCCGGCGAGCATAGCCCAGCCGCGGCGCGGCCGGGTAGCGTTACAGCAGCATGGCCTGCGGCGCCGGAGCGGGCGGGGCGGCCTGGCGGCGCTCGCGCTCGTGCCGGGCGGTGAAGCGCACGTCGCGGTCGCTGTTGCGCTCCAGGATGGCGTCGAGCGCCCCCTCGTCGAGGTCGGTCCAGCGCCGCCCGCGGTACGGGCCGAACGGCACCCGGACCAGGAGCGCCGGCTCCCGCGACCAAGCCAGGAGTTGCTCCAGCCCGGCCTCGTTCAGCATGTCGCGCAGGTGGTGCGCGGTCACGTAGGCGTCCGGCCCCGCCCGGTGCGCCGGCAGGCCCAGTGCGCGGTCCAGCCCGGCGGGCATCCGCTCGTAGCGCAGCCCCTGGTTGGAATGCGACGGCATCTCCGGCCACAGCCGCAGCGCGCACTTGTAGGTGCAGACCCATGGCAGCCCGCCGGTCAGCGCATCGACGCACCACCGCCGCTCGAACTCGACGCGGTGCGCCGCGAGCGCCACGACGCCGGATGCGGCCAGGATCGGCGGCGACACGACGGGCCAGGCCGGGCTGTCGGCCACGTCGGCGTCGATGATGTGGTGCACGGCGGCGGTGCGGGACGGGATCGGGCGGCCCGGGTTCACGTAGCGCGCCCCGCGCTCCGGCGTGAGCTGCCAGCCCGGCCCGGCATCGGTCCCAACGTCGGCCACGTCCTGCCAGCCGATCTCCACCACGCCGTCGTCGGGCGGGCGGGACCCCGTGGTTTCCAGGTCGATCACGCGGACAATCGGATGCATGGACCGGATATGGGACGCCCGCGCGGCGTGTGGAGCGTCCCGATTGACAATCGGCCATCGCAACAAGCAGGGTCCCGCCCCATCCCGTACGGAGTTCACGCCTTGCACGACATCACGCGACGCCGGGCCATGCAGGGGGGCGCGGCCCTGACCGCCGGCGCGGTCCTGCCTGGGGCCGTGCCGTTCACCGGGTCCACCGTGCGCCGCGCCGCGCAGGACCTGGCGAAGCAGCCCTATCGCGAGCCGGACACGGCCTTGCCCGGCGCCGCCGGGTCGATGGGCTACGAGCAGTACCGCGGCATCCGCTTCAAGCCGGAGCGCGCGCTGTGGCGCGGGCAGGACCTGGCCTTCCAGGTGCAGTTCTTCCCGCGCGGCTTCCTGTATCGTCCGGGCGTGGACATCCACGAGGTGCGCGACGGCCAGGCCGCGCCCGTCCCCTACGACCCCGACCTGTTCGACTACGCCGACCCGGCGGTGCGCGTGCCGGACCGCCTGGGCTTCGCCGGGTTCCGCGCGCACGCCGCGATCAACCAGCCCGGCCAGTTCGACGAGTTCTGCGTGTTCCTCGGCGCCAGCTACTTCCGCGCCGTGGGTCGCGGCCAGGATTACGGCCTGTCGGCCCGCGGCCTCGCCATCGGCACCGGGACGCAGCGCCCGGAGGAGTTCCCGCGCTTCCGCGCCTTCTGGCTCGAACGCCCGCAGCCCGGCGTGCAGACGCTTACGATCCATGCCCTGCTCGACAGTCCCAGCACGACGGGCGCGTTCCGCTTCGCCGTGCGCCCCGGCGAGGCCACGGCCATGGACGTGGAAAGCGTGCTGTTCCCCCGCCGCGACATCGCCGAGGCCGGCATTGCGCCGCTGACCAGCATGTACGAGTTCAGCCCCCGCGACCATGCCCGGCCCGCGGACGACTGGCGCACCGCCGTGCACGACAGCGACGGGATGGCGGCCCTCACCGGGCGCGACGAGCGGCTGTGGCGGCCCTTGCTGAACCCCGTCGCCGTGCAGTCCAGCGCCTTCCTCGACGCCAACCCGCGCGGCTTCGGCCTGTTGCAGCGCAAGCGGGAGTTCCGCGACTACGGCGACCTGGAGGTGCCGTACGGCCGCCGCCCGAGCCTGTGGGTCGAACCCATCGGCGACTGGGGCGTGGGCGCGGTGGACCTGGTCGAGATCCCGACGAACAGCGAGTACAACGACAATATCGTCGCCTTCTGGCGCGGGCGGGACGCGCTGCGCGCCGGCGGCGAATACGGCTTCACCTATCGCCTATACTGGGGCGCGGACGTTCCGGGCGACCCGCGGCTGGCGCGGGTGGCGGAGATGCGGACGGGCGCGGGGACGGCGCCGGGCACGCGGGTGTTCGTGCTGGATTTCGCGGGCGACGCGGTGAAGGCGCTCGCGCCGGACGCCCCGGTGCGGGCCGAACTCGGCAGCAGCGCCGGGCAAATGGAGGTGGGCTACTCCGGTCCCAATCCGGAAACCGGCGGCTGGCGGGTCAGCCTCGTGTTCGACCCGGGCGGCGCCCCGGCAGCCGACCTGCGCTGCGCGCTGCGCGACGGACAGGGGCCGCTTGCGGAGACGTGGCTGTACCGCTGGATCGCCTGACGCGGGCCGAGTCCCGTTTCTTTTTTCGTTCCTGTTTGCGGTTCATTAATCATTTTCGGCGACACTGCAATCACTCCGGCAAAACCCGGGGTTGTGAACGAAAAGCGGGCCGCACCGACTGGGTCGCGTGCGGACCGGCAAGGTAAATCATCATGACCATCGCTTTGAACTCTGTAAACACGAACGTCGGCGCTCAGGTTGCCCTGCAGTCGCTGAACCACACCAACTCGGACCTCCAGGCGACGCAGAAGCGCATCTCCACGGGTCTGCGGGTTGCGGACGCGACCGATGACGGCGGCGCCTATGCCATCGCCCAGCGGGTGCGTTCGGACGTCGGCGCGCTCACCAGCGCGAACGAGCAGCTCGGCAGCGCCAAGGGCCTGGTCGGCACGGCGGTGAGCGCGCTGACGAAGATCTCCGACAGCATCAACACGGCCCGTGGCCTGCTGGTGAAGATCGGCGACAACAGCATCACCCAGGACTCCCGCGACCAGTACGTCGCGTCCTACAAGTCCTTGGTGAGCCAGGTGGCCGACTACGTGGACGGCTCGACCTACAACGGCCAGAGCCTGCTCGGCAAGACCGGCGGCACTTACGCCGCGGGTGCTTTGGGCAAGACCGTGACCAGCAGCGAGACCGGCAGCACGCTGTCGATCTCGGGCTCTGACAACAGCGGGATCGCCAGCACGCTGGCGAGCCTGATCGGTGCGACGTTCAGCCGGTCGGCAAGCGGCGTGGACTCGTTCACTGCCGCCGCGGCGGGCGCCGACCAGACTGCGGCGGCGAACGCGCTGACCGCGACTGCTGGCGCCACGTCCTTCAGCGCGGCGCTGAAGGGGGTTGCGAACCAGTTGAACCAGACGGGCTCCGACTCGAACCGCTTGGACGCGACGATCACGTTCAACAGCTCGAAGATCGACAGCCTGAACGCCGGCCTGGGCGCCTTGGTGGACACCGACCTGTCCAAGGAGTCGGCCAAGCTGCAAGCCCTGCAGATCAAGCAGCAGCTCGGCACCCAGGCGCTCTCGCTCGCCAACCAGGCGCCGCAGAGCCTGATCAGCCTGTTCAAGTAAGGCGCTTCCAAAACCGCACGGTCCTCGGGCGCATGACGGCTGGATGCCGCCATGCGCCCTGGCCACGCGGGCCAGGAGGCCGCGGCGCAGCGGCGGGCTTTTCAAGGCGTCCTGCCCGGCCATCTCCTGGCAAAGGCGGCCTGCGGCGGCGGCGAACCGCTCCTGCCGTGGGACGTTGACTCGCCCAAGGAGGTCAGCGCCCGGAATGCACGCGAAGTCGGTCCCTTTTGCCAGCCACGTCCTGCGGATCGCCACGGCGTTCGGCTTGGCGTTCCTGCCCGGCGGCTGCATGGGCGTGCCGCAGACATTCTACGCAGCCGAGCCTGCCGCGCCGGAGCGCCCGGCCCCGCCAAGGCTTGCGCCGAAGCCAGCCCCAGTTGCCCATGCCCCGGCCTTGTCCGAGAGCGAGAAGCGCCGGCTGTTCCAGGATTTCCAGCATTCCCAGAGCGCCAAGGACCAGGCCGACATAGCTCCGGAGCCGGTGCCCTAACCTATGCTCGACGAACGCATCTTGGCTGGGACGGAGGCCCGGGGCCTGCCTGGGTACCCGAACCTCCGCCCGTTCACCGCCCTGCTGCGGGACGACGACGGGCAGCGGGACGCCGCGCTGTCCCGGCTGCTGTCCGAACTCGCCCGGCCCGAGGTGCGCGTGGTCCGCATGGGCAACTCGACACGCTCCCGCCTCATGCTGGAGCATATCATGGTCCAGGTGGCCGGGTCGGACGGCAGGGTGTCCCAGGAGGATGCCGCCCGCCGGATCGCCCGCACCATCGCCGAGCGGCAAGGTCGGGAAACGCGCGTCGTCCTGCTGGTCACCCAGGCGGAAACGCTGCACTCCAAGACGCTGCGCCTGCTGCAGGCGATGCAGCCGTTCTTCGCGGAGAACGGCGAGCCGACGCTGCAGGTGGTGTTCGTGGGACGCCAGGCGTTCCGGGCGTTGCTCGACGAGCATGGCTTGACCTCGCTGCGGGACGCCTTGGGGTTCCAGCCGCAGGCCGAGGACGCGCGTCCGACGCCGGACGACATGCCAGCGCCTGCGACGGAGGCGGCCCAGCTCTCAACGGCCTACGGCCTGGGCCAGCCGCCTGCCCCTGCGGACCCGGCGGCCACGCCCGCTTCCCCGGATGCGGAAAGGGACCATCCTGGTCCGGTGTCCATCCATCCGTTCCGGCCCGATGCGGCCGAGCGCGCCGCCATGTCCGTTCCGGCGGCACGGCCCAGGCGCAACCTGGCCTTGGGATTGGCGGTGTTCGCCGCCATGGCCTTGGCGGCATATGTGGGCCTGCACGCGGCGCTTGACCGGCCGGTCCAGGCGCGGGCCGTCCCAAGCGTGCTGCGCCCGGCCGCGCCGCCCGGCGCCGTGCCCAGCCCCGCGCTCCAGGTCCCGCAAGCATCCACGCCGCCCGTCCCGGCCCGGTCAGCCCCCGCTCTGCCAAGTCCCGCTCTGCCAGGTTCCGCTCTGCCAGGTTCCGCTCTGCCAACGCAGGCCGTGCCGTCCGACCCGGGCCGCAGCACGCTGCCCGCCGCGCCGCCGTCGCGCATCGTCATCCATGTGCCGGCCGGGTCCGAAGGGGCGGAGGCGATGTCGGCCCGCCTGCAGGCCGAACTCGGCGCGCAGGCAGGCGCCGTAGAGGCCCGGCGCGTGGCGGATGCGCCCGGCCGGCCGAGCATCCGCTACTTCCATCCAGGCGATGAGCCGGCCGCGCGCCAGGCCGCCGCATGGATGGCGGACGCCGGGCTGGCTTGGACATTGCAGGACTTCTCCGCCTTCTCGCCGCGGCCGTCGCGCGGGACCATCGAGGTCTGGCTGCCGCGGTCGTAGCCGTGGGACCAGGGCGCCGCCTATCAGCCGGGACTGGCGCAGGCTAATCTGGGCCGCACCGCAAGAAAGCCCGAGATGACCGTTCCGCCACACGCGCCTGACACGGCGCCAATGCCCGTGATGACCACGCGGCTCGCCGTGCTGCTGTCCACGGCCTGCGCGCTGATCGTCGCCAACCTTTACTACGCCCAGCCGCTGGCCGGCCTGATCGGCCCGGCGCTCGGCCTGTCGCCCGGCGCCGCGGGGCTGATCGTGACATTGAGCCAGCTTGGCTACGGCGTGGGACTGCTGCTGATCGTGCCGCTCGGCGACCTCCTTGAGAACCGCCGCCTCATCCTGCTGCTGGGCGTGGCCAACATCGCCGCCCTGCTCGCGGCGGCGCTGGCCGGGTCCCCCGCGGTGTTCCTGGGGGCGGCGCTGTGCATCGGCCTCAGCTCGGTGTCCGTGCAGATCCTGGTGCCCTACGCCTCGCACCTGGCGCCGGAGGCGACGCGCGGGCAGGTGGTCGGCAACATCATGAGCGGCCTGATGCTCGGCATCATGCTGGCCCGCCCCGTCGCCAGCCTGATCGCGCATCAGGCGTCCTGGCGCGCCGTGTTCGTGCTGTCCGCGTCGGTGCTGCTGCTGGTGAGCCTCGTGCTGGCCCGCGCGCTGCCGAGGCGGCAGCCGGCGTCCAGCATCGGCTACGGGCACCTGCTGCTGTCCATGGCCCGGCTCGCCCGGACCACGCCGGTCCTGCAGCGGCGGGCGCTGTACCATTCGGGGTTGTTCGGCGCGTTCAGCCTGTTCTGGACCACGGTCCCGTTCCTGCTCGCCGGGCCGACCTACAACCTCTCCCAGGTGGGCATCGCCTGGTTCGCCTTCGCCGGCATCGCGGGCGCCATCGCGGCACCCATCGCGGGACGGCTTGCGGACCGGGGCTGGAGCCGGGGCGCGACGGCGTTCGCGATGCTGCTGGCCGCGGCCTCCTTCCTGCTCACCCATGTGGGCCGGCCCGGGTCAACGCTGGCGTTGGGGTTCCTGGTCGCCGCCGGCATCCTGCTGGACTTCGGCGTGACGACCCACCTGGTGCTCGGGCAGCGCGCGCTGTTCATGCTCGGCGCGGAGTACCGCAACCGGCTCAACGGCCTGTTCATGGCGACGTTCTTCATGGGGGGCGCGCTGGGGTCGGCGCTGGGCGGCTGGGCCTATGCCCACGGCGGCTGGCGGCTCGCGTCGTGGATCGGCTTCGCGCTGCCGATGGCGTCGCTGGCCTACTACGCGACCGAACTCCGGGCCTCGCGGCGCAACATCCTGGGCGCCCGGCCGGCGCGGGCCGCGTCCCCCCTCCGGCCCGATCCCGTCACTCCGGCGG
>CAXTTB010000146.1:0-8057 GCA_964246905.1 uncultured Acetobacteraceae bacterium
GGCATCTGGCTGACCGACAGGGCCGCCCCCTCGCCCGGCACGGTGTGGTTACGATCTGCCTGCCGGGGCGGCGTGCCGGGCGGCGGCGGGGTCCAGGCGTGCCGCGCGGCGCCGGGGCCGTGGCCGGTCATGGCGCGGGTGATGCGGGCCTCGTCGAAGTCCGCCATCGCGCCCTCCGCCGCCACGCGCCCGTTCCGCAGCACCGTGAGGCTGTCGGCGACCTCCAGCATCTCCCGCATCTTGTGGCTGACGAACAGCACGGCGATGCCCCGGGCCTTCATGCCCCCGACCAGTTGGAACAGCCGCTCGACCTCCTGGTGGGTCAGCGCCGTCGTCGGCTCGTCCATCACCAAGAGGCTCACGTCGGCCAGGAGCGCGCGGGCGATGGCGACCAGTTGCCGGCCGGCGACCGGAAGCCCGCCCACCTCCGCATCCGGGTCGAGCGCCACGCCCAGGCGCGCGGACGCCTCCTTGACGGCCTGCCGCGCCCGCCGGCGGCTCGACAGCCAGCGCCGGGCGCCGAGATCCTGGCCGGCCGCCAGGTTCTCCGCGACCGTAAGGTTCGGGAACAGGGAGAAGTCCTGGTAGATCACCTGCACCCCGGCGGCGATGGCCTCCCGCGGGGTCAGGGCGGCGCGGGGCGTGCCGGCCAGCGAGACCTCCCCGCTGTCCGCCCGGTGCACGCCGCTCAGCACCTTGATGACGGTGCTCTTGCCCGAGCCGTTCTCGCCGGCGAGGCAGCGGACCTCGCCGGGCGCGATCCCGAACGACACCCGGTCCAGCGCCTGCACGCCGCCAAACCGCTTGGACACGGCCCGCAGCGCCAGGACGGGGGACGGGTCAGAAATTATACCGGCTCATGTTCTCCTTGGTCACGCCGACCCAGCCCGCGCCATACAGCAGCCCCGGACGCGCCGGGTCGGGCGCCAGCAGGCTGTGGTAGCCGTCGAGGCCAAGGTCCAGCCCCTGCTTGATCTCCATGTTGTGGCCGCGCAGCCGCATCGCCGCCAGCACCGACATGGCGTAGCCGGCGACCGCCGGGTCCCAGAACTGGATGTACTGGATGTCGCCGTCCCGCAGGTACTGCCCGGCCACCGACACCAGCCCGGTGCCGCTGAACTGGATCTTCCCCTTGGCGCCGCGCTCGGCGATCAGCCGGCCCGCCCCGGCGCTCGCCGGCATCGGCGCGCCGATGATGCCGCGCAGGTCCGGATGCGCGGTCAGCACCTCTTTCAGCTTGTTGTAGGCGACCTCCGCGTCGTCATAGCTCTCGACCCGGCGCACCGCCTCCTGCATCTGCGGGAAGTGCTCCTTCTGGTAGGCCACCGCGCCGTCGATCCATTCCATGTGCGACTGGCTGGTGAGGCTGCCCACCGTCGCCACGTACTTGCCCTGGCCGCCGGTGCGCTCGCCGAGTTCCTGCATCAGCTTGGCGCCGTACGCGCGGTTGTCGAACGCCTCGATGATGATGTCGGCGTTCTGGAGGTTACTGGCCTCGTGCGCCACCACGACGATGCCGCGGTCGCGCGCCTTTTTCAGCACCGGCTCCACGGCCTCGATGGAGAACGGCACGATGCAGATGGCGTCCACGCCCTGGCCGATCAGGTTCTCGACCAACTGCACCTGCGCGGCGGCGTCGGCCTGGCTCGGCCCGACCATCCAGGCGTCGTGCCCGGTGTCGCGGCCGAACTGCTCCACGCCCGCGCGCATCCGGTCGAACCAGGCGATGCCGTCCACCTTCACGACGGTCGCGACCTGCCACTTCTTGCCCGTGGCCTTCTGGCTCAGGTCCTTGGACACCTTGCCGGCATCGACCGCCTCAGCGCCCGCCGCCCGGGCGGCGCCGGCCAGCGGCAGCAACGCCGCGCCCGCGGCAAAACCTCGACGGGTGAGCATCATCTTCGTTCCTTCCCCAATTGCCCGGCGGTTCCGGCCCGCCGGCGTTGGAACCATCATAGCCGAACCCGCACGGCGCCGGGAGGGCGTTTCTGCGCCCGCCGCGCCCTTGCGTTCCGCATCCTGCAACCATAGCGTCACATCCTGCCCGGCGCGTCGGGGACGCCCGGGCCGCAGGGAGCGGACATGACCCATTATGGGATGGTTTCTGGGACGGTTTCTGGGACGACGCGCGCATGAGCTGGCTCGGCATCGACGCCGGCACCTCGTCGGTCAAGGCGCTGCTGATCGACGACGCGCAATCGGTGCTGGCGGAGGCCTCCGCGCCGCTCGACGTGCAGCGCCCGCAGCCGCTGTGGTCCGAGCAGGACCCGGCCGATTGGTGGCGCGCGACGGAGATCGCCGTGGCGCAGGTCCGCGCGGCGGCGCCGAACGCCTGGGCCGGCCTCGACGGCATCGGGCTGTCCGGCCAGATGCACGGCGCGGTGCTGCTGGACGCCGCGGACCAGGTGCTGCGCCCCGCCATCCTGTGGAACGACGGTCGCGCCGGCGCCGAGTGCGTCGAGCTGGAGCGCCGCGTGCCGGATTTCCGCACCCGCGCCTGCAACCGTGCGATGCCGGGCTTCACGGCGCCGAAGCTGCTGTGGGTGGAGCGGCACGAGCCGGACGTGTTCGCCCGGCTCGGCACGGTGCTGCTGCCCAAGGACTACGTGCGGCTGCGCCTGACGGGCGAGCGCGTCGGCGAGATGTCGGACGCCTCCGGCACGCTGTGGCTCGACATCGCGGCGCGGGACTGGGACGATGAGCTGCTCGCGGCGTGCAACCTCGGGCGGCAGCATATGCCGCGGCTGGTCGAGGGGTCCGCGGTGTCCGGCCTGCTGCGCCCAGCGCTGGCGCAGGCCTGGGGCTTGGCCGGGCGGCGCGTGGTGGTGGCGGGGGGCGCCGGGGACAACGCGGCGTCAGCCATGGGCATCGGCGCGGTGGCGGCCGGGGCCGGGTTCCTGTCGCTTGGCACCTCGGGCGTGGTGTTCGCCGCGACCGACCGGCTGGTGGCGCGTCCGGAGCGGGCGCTGCCCGCCTTCTGCCACGCGCTCCCGGACCGCTGGCACGTCATGTCGGTGACGCTCTCGGCGTCCTCCGCGCTGTCCTGGATGGCCGACGCGCTGGGCCAGACGGACATCGACGCCCTGCTGAGCCGGGTCGCGGCCCGCGCCGAGTCCGCCGAGTGGCGGCGGGACGCGCCGATCTTCCTACCGTACCTCAGCGGCGAGCGCACCCCGCACAACGATCCCGACGCGACCGGCCTGTTCGCCGGCCTGCGCCCGAACCATGGGGCGGAGGCGCTGACCTACGCCGTGCTGGAGGGCGTCGCCTTCTCGCTGGCGGACGGCCTCGACGTGGTGCGGGAGGCGGGGGTGGACTTGCGGGACTGCGCGCTGGTCGGCGGCGGCTCGCGCAGCCGGTTCTGGGCGGGAATGCTGGCGGACGTGCTGGGCCTGGCGCTGCTGCGCCCGCGGGGAGCGGTGCTGGGTGCTTCGCTGGGCGCGTCGCTGGGGGCAGCGCGGCTGGCGATGCTGGCGGGCGGCGCCGGGTCGGTCGCGGAGGTGTGCACGCCGCTGCCGGTGGAGGAGCAGGTGACGCCGGGTGCTCCGGAGGCCGCACGGGCGGCGCGGCGGGCGCGGTATCATGCGCTTTACCGGATCGAGGCGGGGTCGCGCAGTCCTGCTGACGACTGACCAGGCTGCGACGGGGGAGGAAGCAGCGCCGGGAGGTAGGGTATTCCAACCCAAAGTCGGGGCGAAACAGATGCTGCCGGTTTGCCCGGCCCTATGGCATCATGCCACGACCATCAAGCGGAGTGCCCATGGCGGATACCAGACACGTTCAAGCCACCTACGATCCCGATGCCGGGGTATGGTGGGCCGAAAGCGAAGACCTGCCCGGCCTGGTGTCGGAGGCGCCGACGCTGGACGCGCTGGTTGACCGCGTGATGGCGGTGGCGGGCGAACTGCTGGAAGCGAACGGGACGTCGGCGGCCGGGGTCAGCCTGCAGTTCAGCGTCACGCGGCAGGTCGAGCCGGCTTGATAGGGCGTGACTGGGACGTTCGACCGAGAGCTGCGCCGTCTGCTGCAAGATGCCGGCTGTAACTTCGTCCGACCTGCCAAAGGAAGCCACGAGCTTTGGTGGTCCCCGATCAAGCAAACGCAGTTCACTGTGCCGCAAGGCATCGTCAGCCGGCACACGGCCAACGCCGTACTCAAGCAGGCCGGGCTACCCAAGTCGTTCTGATTCGAACGGGTCCGACTGGAAGGGCAAACGACCGATAGGACTTGCGGGCAGACTCGATGAGCGACAAGTCCGTCTCCGCCGCGGAACCGTGGATGAGCAAAGCCACTACGGCGGAAACCAGGAATACCACCATCGCCACGGCTGACCGGATACGGTAGCTGATAGGCGAATGGGTGTTCCGATCCGTCCAGAACCCGTTACAGGCAGGCCACCAGGCGAGCCGAGCGGCAGTGCCATCCCAACCGCAAGCAGCCTCCGTATCCGACCTTGACCCCGTTCAAGCTCCTGGTCGCGCTGGCTGCTTCCGTTGTCCGCCGCCCAACTGAGGACCGGAGAGCGTTCTGGTCTAACTGAAACGTCGCAAAGGCAGACTGACAACGGCTCGGTTTATACCAGCGGTCGTTTTCTTCCATCGTTTCTGCTTCATTGCGAGGAGTGCAGCGACACGGCAATCCAGGAGCCAGGCGACATGCTTGCGGCCACTGGATCGCCACGCCGCCAGGGCGGCTCGCAATGACGAAGGGGCGAAGCGAGGGGCCGTCAGTATAACATGCTCAATACTCTAGTAGCCGACTTGGGTCGGTTCCCGATATTTTTCCGGGGCATCAAGCGTGTGCTTTTGACCACTAAGCCTGATAAACCTTGCTCGACGCCATCGCATCCGCATCCGCCCGCGCCGGCACCCGCCCGACCCGGTTCCACGCGGCATACAGCGCCGGCACGAAGCACAGTGTCAGCGCCGTGGCGCTCACCAGCCCGCCCATGATCGCAATGGCCATCGGACCCCAGAACACCGAGAACGCCAGCGGCACCAGCGCCAGGATCGCCGCGGCGGCGGTCAGCACGATGGGGCGGGTCCGGCGAACCGTGGCCTCGACGATGGCCTCCGCCAGCGGCAGGCCGGCCCGCGCGTCGGCGTCGATCTGATCCACCAGGATCACCGAGTTCCGCATGATGATCCCGGCCAGCGCGATGAAGCCGAGGGTCGCGACGAAGCCGAACGGCGCCCCGGTCAGCAACAGCGCCGCGGAGACGCCGATCAGGCCCAGCGGCGCCGTCAGGATCACCATCGCCACCCGGCCGAAGCTCTGCAACTGCAGCATCAGCAGCGCCACCATCACGAACACCATCAGCGGCATGACGGCGTTCACCGAGGCCTGGCCCTTGGCGCTCTCCTCCACCGCCCCGGCGGTCTCGATCGAGTAGCCCGGCGGCAGAGCGGCCTTGATGGCATTGAGCGTCGGCAACACCTGCGCCGTCACGACCGGCGCCTGGGTGTTGTCCGCGATGTCGGCGCGGACCAGCAGCATCGGCGTGCGGTTGCGGCGCCAGATGGTCGGCGCCTCGACGCCGTAGGAGATGCGCGCCACCTGGCCCAGCGGCACGGTGCGTCCGCCGGCGGCGACCGGCAGCTCCGCCAGCTCCGCGAGGTTGCCGCGCTCGGCGGACGTGGCGCGGACCTGCACGGGGATCAGGTCGGTGCCTTCCCGGTACTGGGTCAGGGTCACGCCCTGCAGCACGGCCTGCAGCGCGGTGGACACGTCCTCGCTGGTCAGGCCGAGCAGCCGGGCCTTGTTCTGATCGACCTCGACCTGCACGGACTTGGCGGCGTTGCCCCAACTGTCGCCGACGTTGCGGAGGTGCGGGTTGGCGCGCATCTGCGCCCGCACCAGGTCCGCGACGCCGCGCAGCATGAACGGGTCGGGGCCGAGGATGCGGAACTGCACGGGGTAGCCGACCGGCGGACCCAGCTCCAGCCGCCCGCTCCGCATCCGCACGTCGGGGAAGTCGCCTCTGTCGGACAGGGCGTGCAGCCGGGCCAGCAGGGCTTCCCGCGCCGGGATGGAGCGCGTGTTCACGACCACCTGGGCGAAGTTCGCGTTCTCCAGTTCGGGCGCCGCGGCCAGGAAGAAGCGCGGGGCGCCGCTGCCGACGTAATCGACCCAGGACTTCACCCCGGGATCGGCGGCCAGCACGGCGTCGAGCCGGGTCGCTTCGGCCGCCGTCGCGGCGTAGGCGCTGCCCTCCGGCAGACGCATGTCGATGATGACCTCCAGCCGGTCGGAGTTCGGGAAGAACTGCTGCGGCACCCCGGCGAAGCCCACGACGGCGGCGGCGAAGGCCAGCACCGTGGCCCCGATCACCACCCAGCGCCGGCGCACGCACCAGCCCACGACCCGGCGCACACCGCGGTAGGCCCGCGTGCCGTACACGTCATGGCCGGCATGGGCGCGGACCTCCGGCAACAGAGTGGCGCCCAGCAGCGGCACGAACAGCACGGCGACGATCCAGGACAGCACCAGCGACAGGCCGACCACGCGGAAGATGTCCTGCGTGTACTCGCCGGTGCTGGACTGCGCGAGGCCGATGGGCAGGTAGCCCGCCGCCGTGACCAGCGTGCCGGTCAGCATGGGGAACGCGGTCGAGGTGTAGGCGAAGCTGCCGGCGCGCAGCCGGTCCCAGCCCTGTTCCAATTTCACCGACATGGTTTCCACGGCGATGATCGCGTCGTCCACCAAGAGGCCGAGCGCGATCACCATGGCGCCGAGCGAGATGCGCTGCAGGTCGATGCCCAGCAGCTTCATCCCCACCAGCACGCCCGCCAGCACCAGCGGCACGCTGATGGCGACCACGATCCCGGTGCGCCAGCCGAGGCTTGCGAAGGACACCAGCAGCACGATGGCCAGCGCCTCGAAGAAGCTTTCCTGGAAGTCGCCCACGTCCGCCGCCACGACCTCCGCCTGGTCGTGCATCCGGCCGATCTGCACGCCGAGCGGCAGGGTCGGCGTCACCTCCGCCACCCGCGCCTCCACCCGGCGGCCGAGGTCGAGCAGGTTGCCGCCCTCCGCCATCGAGACCGCCAGGGCCAGCGCGGGCTTGCCGTTGAACCGCACGGTGGAGACCGGGGGATCGACGGTGCCGCGCGTGACCGTCGCGATGTCGCCCAGCGGCACCAGCCGCCCGCCGGCCTGGAGCGGCAGTTGCTTCAACTGCGCGGCGCCGTCGATCCCGGCGCCGGTGCGGACGAAGATGCGGTCGCGCGCCGTTTCCACGAAGCCGCCGGCGACCACGCTGTTCTCCCGCTGCACCGCGCCCGTCACGTCCTGCATGGACAGGCCGAACTGCGCCAGGCGCCGGGGGCTGAACTCGATGGTGATGCGCTCGTCCTGCTGGCCCAGCACCTGGACCTTGGCGACGCCGGGCACGGACAGCAGGCGCTCCCGCACGTCCTCCGCCACATGCTTCAGCTCCGGCAGGGTGAAGCCGTCCGCGGTGAGCGCGTACACCAGGCCGAACACGTCGCCGAACTCGTCGTTGAAGGACGGCCCCTGCACGCCGGGCGGCAGGGTGGGTCCGAGGTCCGCCAGCTTCTTGCGGACCTGATACCACAACTCCGCCGTGCGCCGCGGCGGCGTGGTGTCGAGCAACGTGATGACCGTCGTGCTGCTGCCGGGCTTGGTCTGGGTGTCCGCGTGGTCGAGGAAGGGCAGCTCCTGCAGCTTGCGCTCGATCCGGTCGGTGACTTCGCGCGCCATCAGCTCGGCGGAGGCGCCGGGCCAGTTGGCCGTCACCACCATGTTCTTGATGGTGAACGGCGGGTCCTCGGCCCGGCCAAGCTGGAAGTAGGCCCAGACGCCCGCCGCCGCCACGGCCAGCATGGCGAACCAGGTCAGCGTGCGGTGCCGCAGCGCGAGGGCGGAGAGGTTCATCGCTGTGCGCCCCCCCAGGCGACGACGGTCATGGCGGGATCAAGCTGCGTCACCCCCGCCGTCACCACCTGCTCCCCCGTCCGCAGCCCGGCGGCGATGGCGACGTGGGCCCCCTGGAAGGCTGCGACAGTGACCGGGCGGGGCACGGCACGGCTCTGCCC
>CAXTTB010000147.1:0-8053 GCA_964246905.1 uncultured Acetobacteraceae bacterium
GGACCGCGCGGCGCGGCCCTGCTGCCGCCGATCCGCGCCTCGGCGCCGTGGTGCAGGCCATCGCCATGCGCGCCGCGATTGAGGCCGCCCGGCACGCATCGCGTGCGGCAGCCAGGTGACAGTCCGGTTGCAACTTCGCTTATAATCACGGGAAACCATCGGGTTGCGTAACGGGGCCTTGGCATTGCCGCCGTGGCGTAGCTATAAGGCCGGCAACCTCGCAAAGGGGTAATCGCCAGTGGAGGGTCCCCGGCCATGATGCTGACATTGCCGCCTGATTATCGGCCCTCGGATGCCGAGGAGTTCATGAATCCCATCCAGGCGGAGTACTTCCGCCAGAAGCTGCTCCGCTGGCGCGCGGAGCTGCTGCGCGAAGCCGACGGCACGCTGGCCAGCCTGTCGCAGGGCGGCATCCTGGAGGCCGACATCACCGACCGCGCCAGCGTCGAGACGGACCGCGCGCTGGAGCTTCGCACCCGCGACCGCGCCCGCAAGCTGATCAGCAAGATCGACCAGGCGCTGACCCGCATCGACAACGGCGTCTATGGCTACTGCGAGGAAACCGACGAACCCATCGGCCTCAAGCGCCTGGAGGCCCGCCCTATCGCCACCATGTCCATCGAGGCGCAGGAACGGCACGAGCGCATGGAGCGCGTGCACCGGGACGACTAGGCCAGCCGCTTTACCTCTACGATAACGCTGGATTAACCCCAAACGACAGCTTAGGGTTGCGGACGCACTCGGCAGAGGGCCTAACCCCATGCATGACGCCACGCCCGCCCCCGCCGGACGGCCGCAACCCAACACGGACGGCGTCTCGGGCCTGCACGGACGGCGTGTGCTGTCATGGCGACAATGGGGGGAGGCTGGGGCCGGGGCCTACGACCGCGGCGTGGGGGAGGGGACCTGGCGCAGCGGGCAGCACCGCCTCGTGCTGGCCTTGAGCCCGATGCCCCCCTTGCTGCTGCAGATCGACGGCGGCCCGCCCCGGCAGCTCGCGCCGGATGCCGGGCCGCTGAGCTTCTACCCGGCCGGCCCGGCGTTCCGGACGGCGGGCGGCAGTTCGCGCTACGCCCACGTCTGCTGGGAGGCCGGGCTTTACGGCACGGTTGCGCCGGACCTGCCCCACATCCCAGAGGTCGAGCCTGCGCTGGCCTTCTCCGACCCCTTGCTCGTCCAGCTCCTCCGGTCCCTGGTCGAGGAGATCGGCGAGAACCAGGTGGACCGTCTGCTGGCCGAAAGCCTCATCACGGCCATCGCCATGCGGATCGCCCAGCGGTTCAGGCCGTCGCCGGACCCCCAGCCGGACCTGCCGCCCCGGCGCGTGCGCCGCGTGCTGGAATACATCGAGGCGCACCTCGACGCGGAGCTGAGCCTGGCCGAACTGGCGGCGGTCGCCTGCCTCAGTCCCTGTCATTTCAGCCGCAGCTTCAAGGAGGCGACAGGCGTGGGGCCGCAACGCTACACGGTGCAGCGCCGGGTCGAGCGCGCCAAGGTCCTGCTGCGGCACGGCACGGCACGGCTTGCGGACGTGGCGGCGGCGGTGGGCTTTGCGGACCAGAGCCACTTCACCGCCGCCTTCCGGCGGGAGGTGGGCACCACCCCCGGACGCTTCCGCGCCGCCGCGGCATAGACCGCAAGAATACAACAAAGCATCGCAAGCCGCTGCAAGGCCGGGCAAGGCGGGCACGCTAAGTCCCTGCCGTGACGGCAACGGCGGCATCGGCAGCATGAGCGACGGCGACAGCGCCCACCAGGCACGGGGCTTCCGGGACCACACGGCCTCCCATCCCCCGGAAGCAGCGCGATCTGCCGACCCCGTGCGGCGCGACACCCTGCTGCAAGAGGCGGTGGCCCGGGTCAACGAAGTCCGCCGGCTGCTGGACCAACTCGAGGAAGCGTTTGAACGCCTCGGCGCAAGCCACTCGACCACGGGGAATGGCTGACACGTCTGCTGCCCGCATCCGCACCGGGGCAAATCACTGGGTCCTGCAATCGACTGAACATAACGGAGAACACGTCCATGACCATGCCGCAAAAACTCTCGGCCGAGTTCCTCGGCACCTTTTGGCTCACCTTCGGCGGCTGCGGCAGCGCGGTGCTGGCGGCGGCGTTCCCGCAGCTCGGCATCGGCTTCGCAGGCGTCGCGCTCGCCTTCGGCCTGACGGTGCTCACCATGGCCTATGCGGTCGGCCACATCTCCGGCGGGCATTTCAACCCGGCGGTCACGGTGGGCCTGGCCGTCGCCGGACGGTTCCCGACCGCGAACGTAGTGCCCTACGTCGTCACGCAGGTGGTGGCCGCAGTGGTTGCGGCCGGGGCGCTCTACCTCGTGGCATCCGGCAAGCCCGGCTTCGAGATGGCGGGCTTCGCGTCCAACGGCTACGGCGACCTCAGCCCGGGCAAGTACGGCATGACGTCCGGCCTGGTGATCGAGGTGGTGCTGACCTTCTTCTTCCTGCTGGTGATCCTCGGCTCCACCAGCTCGCAGGCGCCGGCAGGCTTCGCGCCCATCGCCATCGGGCTGGCGCTGACGCTGATCCACCTGATCTCGATCCCCGTCACCAACACCTCGGTCAACCCGGCCCGCAGCACCGGCCCCGCGCTGTTCGCCGGCGGCGCCTACGTGGCGCAGCTCTGGCTGTTCTGGCTGGCGCCCATGGCCGGCGCCGTGCTCGCCGGCGTCGCCGGGCAGATGCTGTTCCGGGTGGGCGACCAGACCCTGCCGCGCGCCCTGTCGGCGCTGCCGGAGAAGCCGCCCATCGTTTCACCCCCCGGGTGGCGGCCGGCCCGAGGGGGGCCGGCCGCTTACTCGTTCAGAACGGCAGCAGCACGTCCAGCAGTTGCTGCCCGTAGCGGGGCTGCTGCACGTCCGAGATCTGCCCGCGACCGCCATAGGCGATCCGCGCCTCCGCCAGCCGGTCGTGCCGTACCGTGTTGTCGCTGGCGATGTCCTGCGGGCGCAGCACGCCGCTCACCTGCAGCTCGCGCAGCTCGTTGTTCACCCGCACCTCCTGCCGGGCGGCCACGGCCAGGTTGCCGTTGGGCAGTGCCTGGGTGATGACGCCGGCGAGGCGCAGCGTCACCGTCTCGTTCCGCTTGATCGCCCCGGTGCCGGTGGCGCTGCCCGCGCTGTTGGCGGCCACCAGGTTCTTCACGTCCAGCGCCTTGGCCAGCATCTTGGGCAGGGAGGCCTCGAAGCCCAGCAGGTTGGGCAGGCCCAGGCTTTCCTGCCCGGTGCGGGCCTCGTTCGACTGGTTCTTGAAGTCGGCGGCGTCGGTGATGTTGACCAGGATGGTCACGATGTCACCGACGTTGGCGGCGCGCTGGTCCTTGAAGAAGGCCCGGCTGCCGGAGCGCCACAGGCTGTTCGCCTCCGCTGGCGCCGTCTGCGGACGGGGCATCGGCATGCTGATCGGGCGGTAGGCCGGGTCCGCGGTGGGGTCGCTGCTGGGCGTCATCGCGGGCGGGCGCCCGATCTCCGACAGCCGGGTGAGCGTGCCGCAGCCGGGCAGCAGCAGCACGAGCGCCAATACGACCTGTTTCATCGCGAAGCCACCTGCGGCAAACGGTTGGTGATCACTGGCGCGCTGCCCGGCAGCACGCGCGCACGGCCCGGCCCCGTCACCTCCGCCTCCACGACCATGCGGGAGGCCGGGTTGACGACGTGGACCCGCTCGCCCACCCCGGCCGGCTCCATGGCCAAGCCCTGCGCCGTCAGTTGGATGCCCGGCGTGTCGAGCGCCAGCAGCATCGGCGTGCCCTTCTGCACCACGACGGGCTTGCCGAGGTCAGCCAACAGGATCGGCTGACCCGGCTGCACCGCGTGGCGCAGCGCCAGGCCCACCGCGTCCCGCATGGCCTGGACCACCTCGCCCTTGGCCTGCGCGGCGCGCAGCCGCACCCATTCGAGGTCGCTTTTCTCGATCACGTCGCCGGGCATCATGCGGCGGCGCGGCACCGGCAGTTCCGCCATCTCCACCACCCGGCCGGACAGGCGGAGCTGCGCCGCCGGCGCGCTGTCCGCCACGACGCCCACCAGCGCGGTGAAGCGCCCGGTGCCGCCGTCGAACTCCAGTTGCGTCACGTCAACCTCCGTCGTTGCGCCCATGCCCACCACCGGCGCGGTGAAGCCCGGCAGTTCCAGGTCGCCGTCCCGCGGGGCGCCTGCCGCCGCGAGCGCCGTGCGCAGCGGCCCCATCACCTCGTCCCGCCCCAGCGTGCGGCCCGGGCGGTCCAGCACCGCGCGGTCGCCGGTGCCCATCGGGCGCCAATCGACGCCGTATTGCCGGGCGATGGCCTCCAACTGCCGGGCTTCCACCGTGATGCGCGCGCCCGGGGCGGGGGCGGGGCCGAGCGCCCGGCGGTCCGCGCCGTCGAACAGGTCGGCCAGTGTCACCACCGGGCCGGACAGCGTGGTGAACGGCTTCAGCGTCGCCGCCGACGCGGGGATGGCCGCGCAGGCCAGCAGCATCGAAAGGAGCTTCATCGCCGTCACCGCAGGTTCGTGAGGGTGGATTGCATCTGGTCGCTGGTGGTGATCACCCGGCTGTTCATCTCGTAGGCGCGCTGCGCGGTGATCAGGTTGGTGATCTCCGACACCACGTTGACGTTGGACGTCTCGACGAAGCCCTGCATCACGCTGCCGAAGCCCGGCGACCCCGGCACGCCGGTGGCGGGCGCGCCCGACGCGGCGCTGGCCATCAGCAGGTTGTCGCCCTGCGCTTCCAGCCCGGCGTCGTTGGCGAACGTCGCGAGCTGCAGGGTGCCGACCGTCTGCGGCGCCGTGGTGCCGTCGAGCTTCACCTGCACCTCGCCGCCCGCGTTGATCGTCACGTCATGCGCGTTGGGCGGGACGGTGATGCCAGGCGCGATGGGGTAGCCGTCGGCGGTCACGATCTGCCCGTCCGGCGACAGGCCGAAGGTGCCGTCCCGTGTGTAGGCGGTCTCGCCGCTCGGCAGCGTCACCTGGAAGTGCCCGTTGCCCTTGATCGCCACGTCCAGGCTGTTGCTGGTCTGCTGCAGGTTGCCCTGCTCGTTGATGCGGTAGATCGCGGCGGTCTTCACGCCCAGGCCCACCTGCGCGCCGGACGGCACCACCGTGCCGGAATCGCTGGTGTTCGACCCGACCCGGCGCAGGTTCTGATACAGCAGGTCCTGGAACTCGGCCCGCCGCCGCTTGAAGCCGGTGGTGGTCATGTTGGCGATGTTGTTGGAGATGACTTCCACGTTGGTCTGCTGGGCCTGCATCCCGGTCCCGGCGATGTCGAGCGATCTCATGCTTGTGCGTCCCTATGCTTTGCGCTGCGTGATCTTGTCGATGGAGGACTGGAGCCGGTCGGCCTCGCCCTGGACGAACTGCGTGGTGAACTGGAACTCGCGCAGGTCCGCCATCATGCGGGTCATCTCCAGCACCGGCTGCACGTTGCTGTCCTCAACGGCGCCCTGGACCACCTGGGGCTGCGCCACCGGCACCGTGTCCGTGTCGGCCCGGAAGGTCCTGGCACCCTCCGCCGTCACGCGCATCGGGTCGGACGGGCGCACCACGCCGATCTTGCCGATGCGCCCGTTCTCGCTGCTGACCGTGCCGTCCGCGGTGATGGTGATGCGCTGATCCGCGGCGCCGACCCGGATCGGCTTGCCCGTCGTGTCCAAGAGCGCATTGCCCTCGGAATCGCCCAACCGGCCGTCCGCCATGGGGGTGAACCGCCCGGCGCGCGTCAGCCGTGGGCCGCGCGGCGTGTCCACGCTGAAATACCCGTCGCCGCCCAGCGCCAGGTCGAGCGGGTTGCCCGTGTGCTGCATCGGCCCGGCCTGCTGGTCCCGGTAGGTCGCGCGGTCCTGCACGAAGGAGACGGTGCGCCCGCCGCGCGGCGCGTCGGCGCCGGACTGCTTGCTCAGCCAATCGCTGAACAGCGTCCGCTCCGCCTTGAAGCCCGGCGTGTTGGCGTTGGCCATGTTCGTGGCCGTCACCTCCAGCGCCCGGCTCTGCGCCACCAGCCTCGACAAGGCGATGTAGCTCGGCACTTCCATGACAATTCCTTTCAGGCGTCTTGCCCTCGCTCCGCCACCCTCCGGCAGCGCCTGTGTTATACGCTCGAATTGAAAACGAAACGTTAACCCGCGCGGCCTATGGTGGGGGCCAAGGAGCACGGACCATGGCAGCAGCGGCGGCGATCACGGACACGGCGGGGGACAAGCCTGCCAAGAAGCCCGGCGGCAAGGGCAAGCTGCTGATGGCCGGCGCGGGCGTCCTGCTGCTGGCCGGCGGCGGAGCGGGCGCGTGGTTCGCCGGGCTGATCCCGCATGGCGGGCACAAGGAGGAGGCGCACGCGGAAGCGAAGGCGCCGGCAGCACCTGTGTTCCTCGATTTGCCGGACATCGTGGCCAACCTGAACGCCGGGCCGCGCCGGACCGCCTTCATCAAGCTGAAGGCCAAGCTGGAGCTGGCCCGGCCGGAGGACCAGGCGGTCGTGCAGGCCGCCATGCCCCGCGTGCTCGACCTGTTCCAGACCTACCTGCGCGAGATGCGCCCGGACGAGCTGCGCGGCACCGCCGGCACCTACCGCCTGCGGGAGGAGCTGGTGGCCCGGTCCAGCATCGCGGCCCAGCCCGCCCACGTGCTGAACGTGCTGTTCACGGAACTGTTGGTGCAATGAGCGAGACCGCACCAAGCGACGCCCCCGACCGCATCCTGGACCAGGCCGAGATCGACAGCCTGCTCGCCCCCTCCGGCAACTCGGGCGGCGGGCCTGAGCCGTCGGGGATGCAGCGCATCATCAACTCGGGCCTCGTGTCCTACGAGCGCCTGCCGATGCTGGAGGTGGTGTTCGACCGGCTGGTGCGGATCATGAGCACCAACCTGCGGAACTTCACCAACGACAACGTCGAGGTCGCCATCGACAGCATCGTGTCCCTGCGCTTCGGCGACTACCTCCACAGCATCCCGCTGCCGGCCATGCTCGCGGTGTTCAAGGCGGAGCAGTGGGACAACTACGGCCTGATGGTGATCGACAGCGCGTTGACCTACTCCATGGTCGATGTGCTGCTGGGCGGACGGCGCGGCACGGCGGCCATGCGGATCGAGGGCCGGCCCTATACCAGCATCGAGCGCAAGCTGGTGGAGCGCATGGTGCAGCTCGTGCTGCAGGACCTGTCCGCGAGCTTCGAGCCGCTCAGCCCGGTGAACTTCCGCTTCGAGCGGCTGGAGGTGAACCCGCGCTTCGCCGCCATTTCCCGCCTGTCCAACGCCGCCGTGCTGGTGCGGCTCCGCATCGACATGGAGGACCGCGGCGGCCGGGTGGACCTGCTGCTGCCCTACGCCACGCTGGAGCCGGTGCGCGAGCTGCTGCTGCAGCAGTTCCTGGGCGAGCGGTTCGGGCGGGACAGCATCTGGGAAACCCACCTGGCGGAGGAGCTGCTGAGCACGGAGGTGGAGCTGGACGTCGTGCTGGACGAGCAGGTCCTGCCGCTTTCGGAGGTGATGAAGCTGGAAGTCGGCAGCCGCATCATGCTCACTGTCCTGCCGGGCGCCGCGGTCCAGGTGCGCTGCGGCAGCGCCCGACTGTTCGAGGGGCGGATCGGGCACCGGAAGAACCGCGTCGCCGTACGTCTCGAGACCTCGCTCGAATCGTCCTCGGGGCCGCCCGCCGCCGTGCAGCCCGCCTTGACCTTCGACCCGCAATCCTGACCGCATTCGCAACGGAGCCCAAAATGGGTGGCATGGACTGGTTCCTGGAAATCGCGTTGATCGCGCTGCTGGCGCTGACCCTGGTGCACGCCGTCCGGCTGGAGCGGGCGCTGGGCCTGCTGCGCCGGGACCGCGCGGCGCTGGGGGAGGCCGTGGCCGGCCTCGACAGCAGCACCCGGCAGGCGGAAACCGGCCTCGGACGGCTGCATCTCATGACGCAGGAAGCGACGCAGCAGGCGACCCGCACCGTCGAGGGCGTCGCCGCGCTGAAGGAGGACCTGGCGTTCCTGGCCAAGCGTGGGGAGGAGCTGGCGGACCGGCTGGAGCAGCTCATCCGCGCCGGGCGGGCGCTCGATCCCGGCC
>CAXTTB010000148.1:0-7990 GCA_964246905.1 uncultured Acetobacteraceae bacterium
GCCTGTGTACGGTCTTGCGAGGGGTGGGGGCAATGCCGGCGTCGGCAATCACATTGATTCCGCGGATTCTTCCCATAAGCCTCGATGCCGCGATTGACCCGGCCCCCCCCCATTTCTAGCTTGCAGCCATGCCAGACACCCGACGTGACGCAATCGAACCGATCCCGAAGGCTTGGCCGTTCGAGGAAGCGGCGAAGCTCGCCCAACGCCTCGACGCCAGCGGCAAGGACACGGCGCTGTTCGCGACGGGGTACGGCCCGTCCGGCCTGCCGCACATCGGCACCTTCGGGGAGGTCGCGCGCACCACGTGGGTACGCAGCGCGTTCGAGGCGCTGACCGGACGCCCGTCCCGGCTGCTGGCGTTCAGCGACGACATGGACGGGCTGCGCAAGGTGCCGGACAACGTGCCGAACCGGGCGATGCTGGAGGGGTTCCTCGGCCAGCCGCTGACCCGGGTGCCCGACCCGTTCGGCACGCATGACAGCTTTGGCGCCCACAACAACGCCCGGCTCCGCGCCTTCCTGGACGGCTTCGGCTTCCAGTACGAGTTCGCGTCCAGCACCGACTACTACCGCCAGGGCCGCTTCGACGCCGCCCTGCTGCGCACGGCGGAGCGCCATGCGGAGATCGTGGCGGTGGTCCTGCCGACGCTCGGACCGGAGCGCCGCGCGACCTACTCGCCGTTCCTGCCGATCCATCCGCGCACCGGCCGGGTGATGCAGGTGCGGATCGACGAGGTGGACGCCTCGGCCGGCACCGTGTCGTGGCAGGACCCGGACAGCGGCGAACGGTTCGAAACTTCGGTCGTGGGCGGCGCCTGCAAGCTGCAGTGGAAGGCCGACTGGGCCATGCGCTGGTTCGCGCTCGGCGTCGATTACGAGATGTCGGGCAAGGACCTGATCGACAGCGTGCGCCTGTCCGGCCGGGTGTGCAGCGTGCTGGGCAGCCCGCCGCCGGTCGGCTTCACCTATGAGCTGTTCCTCGACGAGCACGCGCAGAAGATCAGCAAGAGCAAGGGCAACGGCCTGTCGGTCGAGGAGTGGCTGCGCTACGCCCCGCCGGAGAGCCTGGCGCAGTTCATGTACAACTCGCCGCAGCGCGCCAAGCGGCTGTTCTTCGACATCATCCCGCGCACGGTGGACGAGTACCTGGCGAACGCCGCCAAGCTGCCGGAGCAGGACATGGCCGCCCGCTACACGAACCCGGCCTGGCACATCCAGGGGGGAGCCAACCAGGGCGCCGCCAGCCCGGTGCCGTTCGGGATGCTGCTCAACCTCGCGAGCGTGGTGAACGCCGACACGCCGGACATGCTGTGGGGCTTCCTGCGCCGCTACAGCCCGGACGCGGCGCCGGGGGCCAGCCCGTTCTTCGACGGCCTGGTCGGCTACGCCGTCGCCTACTACCGCGACTTCGTGCGCCCGGCGAAGCAGTACCGCGACCCGACGCCGGTGGAGCGCGCGGCGCTGGAGGACCTGGCCGACATGCTGGCCCCCCTCGACCCCGGCATGCCCGCGGAGGCGATCCAGGACGTGGTGTACGAGGTCGGCAAGCGGCACCCGTTCCCGGAGCTGAAGGCCTGGTTCGGCTGCCTGTACCAGGTGCTGCTCGGCCAAGGCGAGGGGCCGCGCTTCGGCGGCTTCGTGGCGCTGTATGGCGTGGCGGAGACGGTGGCGCTGATCCGCGCCCGCCTGGATGCGACGGAGAACAGCGCGCCCGCGCCCAGGCTGGCCTTGCACACAGCTTTGCCGGCAACGGACGCGCACTGAGCATGATCCTGCTGAAAAAGGCGCTCCGGCAACTGCCGGCGCTGTTGGGCGTGGCGCTGCTGGTCGGCGCGGTCTGGGTGGTGTGGAAGGAGTTCCGCCATCTCAAGATCGCGGACATCAAGGCGGCGCTGTCCGCGATCCCCAGCCGCGCGCTGCTGGCCTCCTTTTGCTGGACGGTGCTGTCCTATGGGGTGCTGACGTTCTACGACCGGCTCGCCACCATCTACGCCGGGCACAAGATCAGCTACGCCCGGGTGTCCTTCGCATCGTTCTGCGCCTACGCGCTGTCGCACAACCTGGGGTTCGCCGCGGTGTCCGGGGCGGCGGTGCGCTACCGGCTCTACGCGCATTGGGGGCTGACGCCGTTCCAGATCGCCAAGGTGGTGGCGTTCTGCAGCCTGACGTTCGCACGGGGCGGGGGGGGGCGGGGGGGGGTGCTCCTGTTCCTGGAGCCGGACGCCATCCCGTTCTTCGGCTCCATCGTGCCGCGGTGGGGGATGTACGCGGTCGGCGCCCTGTTGTGGCTCGTCGTCGCGGCCTATGTCTGCCTGTCCCGCTTCGTCGGCACGATCCGGCTGTTCGGCGCCGAGGTCACGCTGCCGGACTGGCGCATGGCCATCGTGCAGGTGGCGCTCGCGACCGTCGATGTGGCGGTGACGGCGGCGATCTTCTTCCAACTGCTGCCGGACGTGCCGGGGCTGACCTACGTGCGGTTCCTGGGCGTCTATGTGGCGTCCTACACCGCCGGTCTGGCGGCGAACGTGCCCGGCGGGCTGGGCGTGTTCGACACCGCCATGCTGCTGGGCCTGGAGCACTACCTGCAGCCGCCGCAGATCCTCGGCGCCATCGTGGTGTTCCGGCTGTACTACTACATCATCCCGCTGTTCCTGGCCGGCACGCTGTTCGCCGGCAACGAGATCCTGCTGCGCGGCGGCGCGCTGTTCAAGTCGGGTCCCTTCAGCCGCAGCACCCAGGCGCTGGCGCGGTGGAGCGAGCCGAGCTTCGCCGCCGGCGCCGCCTCGGGCGCCGTGGCGCTGTGCGGCGCGCTGCTGCTGGCGCTGGGCGTGCTGGACGACCGCCCGGACTTCTCCTGGATCGACCCCGACTACGCCGACCTCGCGGCCAACGCCGGGCAGTTCGTGCCGTCGCTGATCGGCGCGGCGCTGCTGGTGCTGTCGGTCGGCCTGTCGCAGCGGGTCACTTTGGCCTGGGGCGCGACCGTCGTGCTGCTGCTGGCCGCGGCCGGCTTCACCGCGGCCCAGGGCACCAATTTGTGGGTCCCGGCCGTGCTGCTGCTGGCGACCCTGCTGGTGGCGCCGTTCCGCGACGCCTACTACCGCCATGCCCGGCTGCTGTCCGGGCCGCTGCAGGCCGGCACGGCGGTGCCGCTGTTCGCGCTGGTGGTCTGCGTGCTGGCGCTGTCGGCGTTCGAGCCGACCATGCGGACCGTCAACGAAAGCAGTTGGATCGAGGTCGTGCTGTCGCCGGACCTGCCCAACAGCCTGCGCCTGTCCGTGGCGCTCGCGGTGGTGCTGGCGCTGATCGCCCTGTGGCGGCTGATCCGTCCGGGCCGCGTCGGCTGGGTGCCGTGGGCCGGGGAAGGCCGGCGGCGCTATGCGGAACTCGGCGCCCTGCCGCCGGTGCAGGCGGACGGGATCGTGATGGGAGAGGCCGGGCGCGCCGGCATCCCGTTCCGCCGCATCGGCCGGGTGCTGCTCGGCCTCGGCGACCCGGCCGGGTCGGTGCAGGACCGCGTGTCCGCCATCTGGAACCTGCGCGACCTGGCGCAGCAGGAGGGCCTTGACCCCGCCGTCTGGCGGGCCGGGCCAAGCCTGCTCAAGGTGTATGCCGACCTCGGCCTCACCGCCCTGCCGCTCGGCCCGGACGGGCTGCCCTTGCCGGAGCGTCCGGACGATGCCCCGCTGGTCAAGCATTATCTATGCTGCCGGGCGGAACGCGACCTGTCGCTGCTGCTGCCCTTGCTGCCCGGCCTGGCGGAAACCGGGCTGCGCGAGCGCGGCCAGTTGGCGAGCTGACCGGCCCCGCCTTACGGGCGCCGCGGCACGAGCACCGAGGCCGTCATGGACTGCACCGGCTCGTCCTGCTGGTTCAGCGTCGTCGTCTGCATCGTCACCAGCCCGCGGTCGGGGCGGGAGCGCGAGGGACGCATGGCCATGACCTCCACCCGGGCGCGCAGCAGGTCGCCCGGGCGCACCGGGCGGAGCCAGGCGAGCGTGTCGATCTGCGCCCCCAGGCTGCCGCCGGGGAAGCGGCCTGCAACGGAATCAAGCTGCAGCCGCATGGTGAGCGCCGCGGTGTGCCAGCCGCTGGCGACCAGCTCGCCGAACATGCTGCCGCGCGCCTGCTCTTCACCCAAATGCTGCGGCTGCGGGTCGAACTCCTGGGCGAAGGCGACGATGCGGTCGCGGCCGATGGCCTCGGCACGGGACAGGAAGGTCTGGCCCACGGACAGGTCCTCGTAGTACAGCGGATCGTCCATGCCCGTCCTCCCCGAAGCGTCCCCGCCTGCCCTTGCCGTGGACAGAGGGCGCATATGCACCTAATTCTAGGCGATGAGCGCGCGTTGTCCAGCTTGGATGCCATGAGCGTCGCCGGCTCCCCGATGGGCGCCTGCCATTGCCAGGCGCTGCGGCAGGCGTCGCGCCGGGCTTCGGCGTTCTACGACGCGGCCCTGGCGCCGCTGGGACTGCGCGTGTCGCAGTTCGGCATCCTGGCCCGCCTCCGCCGGGACGGGCCGCGCGGCATCCAGGCGCTCGCGGCGGAGCTGGCGATGGACCGCACCACGCTCGGCCGCAACGTCCGCCCCCTGGAGCGGGACGGCCTGCTCCGCGCCGCCGCCGACCCGGCGGATGGCCGGACCCGCCTGCTGTCCATCACCCCGCGCGGCGAGGCGCTTGTCGAGGCGGCCTGGCCCACCTGGAGCGCGGCGCAGGCCGGGTTCGAGGCGCGGTACGGCGCAGCACCCGCCGCCGAGCTGCACGCGGCGTTGCAGCGCGTCGTGGCGATGCTACAACCTGCCGCAGGGTGACGCGCGGCCAGAACCGCGGGCCGCTCCGCTCGGGCGTCGAAGGGATTGGCATTTGTTCGAAATCGCTCGGGCGTCCAGGGTCGCCGAAGGGCTGCCGCATCCGCTCGGCGCCACATGGGACGGGGTGGGCGTCAACTTCGCCCTGTTCTCGGCCAACGCCACCAAGGTCGAGCTGTGCCTGTTCGACCAGGACGGCCGCACCGAGCTGGAACGCATCGAGCTTCCGGAATACACGGACGAGGTCTGGCATGGCTACCTGCCGGACGCCCGGCCCGGCACCGTGTACGGCTACCGCGTGCACGGCCCCTGGGACCCCAAGGCCGGCCACCGCTTCAACCCCAAGAAGCTGCTGCTCGACCCCTATGCCCGCGGCCATGCCGGGCAACTGGCCTGGGGGCCGGAGGTGTTCGGCTACCGGCGGGAGGGCGGCGACGACACGGTGATCGACAAGCGGGACAGCGCCGCGCAGATGCCGAAATGCGTGGTGATCGACCCGGCCTTCACCTGGCTGCGCGACCGCCGGCCCGGCGTGCCGTGGGAGCAGACAATTCTTTACGAGGCCCATGTCCGCGGCTTCACAAAGCGGCACCCGGCCGTGCCGAAGGAGCTGCGCGGCACCTTCTCCGGCATGGCGAACAAGGCGGTGCTCGACTGGATCGCCGGGCTGGGCGTGACCAGCGTCGAGCTGCTGCCGGTCCACACCTTCGTCGATGACACCCACCTGGTCGGCAAGCGGCTGACCAACTACTGGGGCTACAACTCCATCGGCTTCTTCGCGCCGGACCCGCGCTATTCCTCCAAGCCCGCCTTCGCCCATGCCGAGTTCAAGGAGATGGTGGCGCACCTGCACGACGCCGGGCTGGAGGTGGTCCTGGACGTGGTGTACAACCACACCGCGGAGGGCAACGAGCTGGGGCCGACCCTGTCGTTCAAGGGCATCGACAACGCATCGTACTACCGCCTGCTGCCGGACGATCCGCGCCGATACATCAACGACACCGGCACCGGCAACACGCTGAACCTGTCGCACAGCCGGGTGCTGCAGATGGTGACGGACAGCCTGCGCTACTGGGTGCAGGAGATGCACGTGGACGGCTTCCGCTTCGACCTTGCCACCATCCTGGCGCGCGAGCCGCAGGGCTTCGACGAGAGCAGCGGCTTCCTGCACGCCTGCCGGCAGGACCCGGTGCTGAGCAGCGTGAAGCTGATCGCCGAACCCTGGGACTGCGGACCCGGCGGCTACCAGGTCGGCCGCTTCCCGCCGGGCTGGGCGGAATGGAACGACAAGTTCCGCGACGATGTGCGGCGGTTCTGGAAGGGCGACGAGGGCATGGTGCCGGCGATGGCCGCGCGCCTGTCGGCCTCGGCCGACCTGTTCAACAAGCGGGGCCGCAAGCCGTGGGCCACGGTGAACTTCATCACCTCGCATGACGGCTTCACCCTGCGCGACGCCGTGAGCTACAACGTGAAGCACAACAAGGCCAACGGCGAGGACGGGCGCGACGGCAGCGACAACAACCATAGCTGGAACCACGGCGTCGAGGGCGAGACCGACGACCCCGGCATCCGCGAGCGCCGCGAGCGCCACATGCGGAACATGCTGGCCACCCTGCTGCTGTCCCAGGGCACGCCGATGATCCTGGCGGGCGACGAGTTCGGCCGCACCCAGGGCGGCAACAACAACCCCTACTGCCAGGACAACGCCGTCAGTTGGCTCGACTGGACCCTGCCGGAATGGGCGCAGACCCAGGTGGCGCTGGTGCAGCGGCTGACCAAGCTGCGGCACGACTACCCGATCCTGCGCCGCGGGCGGTTCTTCACCGGCACGCCCATCGACGCGCTGGACGTGAGGGACGTGACCTGGATCAACGCCTCCGGCGCGGAGATGGGGGAGCGCGACTGGCACGACCCCCGCATGAAGTGCTTCGGCATGTTGATCGACGGGCGCGCCCAGGCCACCGGCATCCGCAAGCCCGGCAGCGATACGACCATGCTGATCGTGCTGAACGCCCACCACGACATGGTGACGATCACCCTGCCGGAGTGCACCAACGGCAAGGCGTGGGAGCTGGTGTTCGACACCAACGTGCCCGGGCGGGACGACCGGCAGAGCTTCGCCATCGGCGACCCCTACGCCGTGACCAGCCGCTCGCTGCTGCTGTTCGCGCTGCGGTCCTGACCGGGCGTTATACCGGCGGCCGTTTGCCCTGACCGTTTTCCGGACGGTGCTGGTAGGGCGCATAAGCGAAGCGTCATGCGCCGACGCCGACGTGCTGCGTGGTGGCGGAAGACGCTGACGCTTTTCCGCCCTACGAAAGCCACAGCCGCCAGAAGGGTCAAATCAAACGGCCGCTGGTATCATACCGGCGGCATCATTGATTGACCCGCGTGCGGTTGCCGATGGTCACCCATCCTACGCGACCCATGGCGTAGGATGGGTGACCATCGGCGGATGACGGTCGTTCAACGGAGCCATCCGTGTCAGCCCGCCATCATCTCCGCGAGCGCCCGCCCGGACAGGAACGCCGCCTCCACCCGCGCGCCCAGGCACCAGTCGCCGCATACCCCCAGCCCGGCGGCGGCGTCCCACAAGGCCGGCGTGCCGAGCGGCGTCTCGGCCAGCGCGTAGCGCCAGCGGTGCACGGCGGCATGGCGCGGCGCGGCGGCGATCCCGGTTTCCGCGGCGAACGCGGCGCGCAGGAGGCCCAGCACGGTTTCCGCCGGCTGCTCCAGGTGCTCGCGGGACCATTCGGGCGTCGCGTGCGCCACCCAGCATTCCGGCGCGGCGGCCCGGCCCGGGCGGGAGCTGTCGCGGCTGATCCAGCGCAGCGGGCCGGCGTCGGGGCGCAGCAGGTCGGGCGCAGGCGTCGCCTCCTCGAAGGCCAGCATGGCCGCCCAGCACGGCGCCATGCCGGCCCGGGCCGCCTCACTGGCAAAGGCGGGCGGCTGCAGCAGCCCGGTCGCGCTGCCGGCGCCGCAGGCGACCGCCACCCGGTCGAACGGCCCCGCCAGCTCGCCGCCCGTGTCGGACACCAGGCCGGGCCGCGTCTCCGCCGCGTCGCGGTGCCGCACCAGCCAGCCATGCGCGTCAGGGTGCAGGAACGCGGCGTGCCGTCCGGCGAGCAGGGCGCCGACCCCCGCTTGCTCCATGTGCTGCGCCAGGGCGGACATGCCG
>CAXTTB010000149.1:0-7979 GCA_964246905.1 uncultured Acetobacteraceae bacterium
CGACCACCCCGCCGTGCGTGCAGCCGAGGGCCGGCTGCCGCCGGAACTGCTGCAACGGGCGCGCGCCCTCCTGCTGGCCCGGCTCGCCCAGGGCTGAAGCGCCGAGCCATGCGCCTGACCCGCCTGGTCCTGAAGCGCTACGGCAGCTTCGAGGACGCCACCTTGGACTTCGATCCCGCGCCGGGGCGGATCAACCTCGTGCTCGCGCCCAATGGCGCCGGCAAGTCCGTGCTGCGTGCCGCGTTCGGCGACCTGCTGTTCGGCATCGGCGGGCAAACGCCGATGGGGTTCCGGCACGGCTACGCGGGCATGCAGCTTTCCGCAACCGGCGTGGCCGCCGATGGCACGCGCTTCGCCTTCACCCGGCGCAAAGGCAACAAGAACACCCTCACCGGCCCCGACGACGCGGCGCTCGACGGAGGCTGGCTGGACCGGTTGCTGGGCCGTGCGGACCGCGACCTGTTCGCTCAGTTGTTCGCGCTGGATACGGAGCGGCTGCGCCAGGGCGGCCGTGACCTGCTGAGTTCCGGCGGCATGCTGGCCGACGCGCTGCTCGCGGCGGCGGGCGGCCTGCGCGAAGCCTCGGCGTTGCGGCGGAGCCTGGAGGAGGAACGCGACCAGTTGGCGCCGCTGCGCAAGACGGCGCAACGCCCGTTCTACCTCGCGCTGGAACGCTGGTCCGACAGCCGGCGCTTGCTGCGGCAAAGCCTCGTGCGGCCGCAGCAATGGCTGGAGCGGGAAACGCTGCTGCATGAGGCGGAACGGCTGCGGGACGGCAGCAACAAGGCAGCCGCCGAGGCCGCCGACCGGCTGCGCCGCTTGGAACGTGTCCGCCGCGTTCGCCCGTTGTTGGCCCGTCATGCCGCCGCGACCGCCTGGCTCAACGAGCATCCAGACGCGCCGGTGCTGCAGGCGGACCTCGCGGCGCAGTTGCCGAAAGCGCGTGGTGCAGTGGCGCAGGCTGTGCACATGCTGGACACCGCGCGCGGCGTCCTGAACCGACTGGATACAGAGATCGCCGCCATCGTGCCCGACGACGCTCTGCTGGCGCAGGCAGAGGGGATTGCGCGGCTGGTGGAGGCTGCCGGGCTGGCGTCCCAAGCAGCATCGGCGTTGCCGGCGGCCGAAGCCGCGCTTGGGGCAGCGCAACGGCGCGTCGCCGAGCATCTGGATGCGCTTGGCCGGCCGGACGCCATCGCACATCCGGCTGACCTCGCGCCGTCTGCCACGTTGCTGGCACAGTTGCGCCGGCTGATGGCCGAGCACGCCGCCCACACGGATACTGCGGCGAGCTTCCCGCGCCGCCTCGCCGAGCAGTCGGTCCGGCTGGCCGAGGCCGAGCAGGCGTTGGCCGCCCTGCCCCTCCCCGGCGACACGCTGCGGCTGGGCGAGGTGCTCGGGGAGATTCGGCTGGAGGGCGATCCCGTGCGCACGTTTGCGGCGGCGCAGCGCGCTGTGATCGAGGCGGAAGCCCGGCGGGCAACAACGCTGGCACGCCTGCCCGCCGCCCTCCGCGATCCGGAGGTGCTGGCAGCGCTGCACCCCCCCGATGCTGCCGCGTTGGAACGCGCCGCCGCCGTCCGCGACGGGGCACAGGCTATCCAAGAGCGCCGGAACGAAACGGCGCAACGGGCCGAGGTGGCCCTGGCGACGGCTCTGGGCCAGCAGGCAACGCTGGAAGCCCAGGGCGCGCCGCCCTCACGAAGCGAGCTGGCGACCGCCCGGACGCGGCGGGACACCGGCTGGCACCTGCTGTTCCGGCGCCTGTCCGGGGAGCCGCCCGACCGAACGCTGGAGCACGATTCCGGCGGCGGCCAGCCGCTGGCCCTGGCCTATGCCGAGGCCGTCGCCGCCACCGACCGCATCGCCGATGCCCGGCTGGCGGACGCGGAGCAGGCCACCGAGGCCGAACGGCTGGTGCGGGCCGTCGCGGAGCGGGAGGCGGAGCGCGACGCCGCACGCGAATCGCTGCTCGCGGCGCGAACGCAGGCCAACGCGTCACGCAGCACCTGGAGCGCTGTGATCCGCCCACTCGGCCTGGACGCCGCAGCAAGTCTCATCGAGGTACAGCGCCTGCTGGCCTCGCGCGAGGCGGGGCTGATGGCACAGCAGGAGGTGATAGAGGCGCGCGCGGCCCTGGCTGACGTACAAGCGCGGCAGGACGGCGCGGCGGGGCGGCTGCGTCAGGCGCTGGACGAACCGGATTTGGCCGGGTTGCCGGCGTTGCTCGATCGCGCGGAGGAGCGGGTTCGGCAGCAGCGCGTGGCGGAAACCGGGCGTCAGACCTTCCGGGCTGCTGCAACCGCGGCGCGCGACGCGTTGCGGGGGATCGAACAGGAGCAGGCCGAAGCGGCGGAGCGGCTGGCGCGCTGGCAGGCCGGGTGGGATGCGGCGTTGGAGCGCCTCGGCCATCCTCCCTGCACGGCCCCGGCGACGTTGGTCGCCGCATTGGAGCACTACGAAACTTTGGGCGAGGCGCTGCGCGAGGCCGCGTCCTTGACGGCGCAGGTTGCGCAATGGCGGAGCGGGCTGGACGGCTTCCGGTCGGACCACGCGGCGCTGTGCGGCACGCTTGGAACGCCGGTTGACGCCGATGCCGCGGCGGGTGTGCGCGCGCTCGACCGCCGCCTGCGCGCCGAGGCGGCGCGCGCGGAGAACCAGGCAGTTCTCCTCCGCCAGCGCCAGGAGGACGCGGCGGGAGTGCGGCAACGCGAGGCGGCGCTGGCGGCGGCGGAAGCCGGGCTGCGGGCTGTAATCGCCGCCGCGGGTGCGGCCACGGTGGAGATGGCGGAGCAGCGCATCGTCCTCGGCACCGAGCGGGTCCGGCAAGAGGGGCTGCGCACGGCCGCTGCCGCCGAGCTGCTGGACGCGGGGGACGGTCAAACGCTGGAGATGCTCCGCGACGAGGTGGCCGCGCAGCCCGTGGAAGGGCTGGAAGCCGCACTGGACGAGGCCCAGGCGGCACAGCGCCTGCAAGCCGAGCAGGCCCAGGCGCAGGTCGCGGTGGTCACGGAGTTGGAAATCGAGTTGCGGCGCATGGTTGGCGATGACGGGGCCGTGCAGGCGGCGTCCAGCGAAGCGGCCGCTGCCAGCCTGCTCGGTCAGACGCTCAGCGACGCGCTGCTGATGCAGGTCGCGGCCGGGTTGCTCGACACGGCGCTCACTGCGGTGCAGGAGGGGGGTGACGACGCCCTGCTGCGCCGCATCGGCGCCGCTTTTGCCGAGCTGACCGGGGATGCGTACGCGAGCGTGTCCTCCAAGGAGGACGAGCGGGGCATGGCTCGGCTGGTCGTGCGCCCGCGACGCTTTCCAGAGGAGGAGACGACCGTCGAGCTGTTGTCGGAGGGCACGCGCGACCAACTTTTCCTGGCGCTGCGCCTGATCGCCATCGAGGACCACGCGGCAGGCGGCCTGGTGCTGCCCTTCGTCGGAGACGACATCCTGCAAAGCTTCGACGATCAGCGCAGCGCGGCGGCGTTCCGGGCGCTGCTGCGCCTCAGCGAAACGGCGCAGGTCATCCTGCTGAGCCATCACGAGCATCTGCTTGAGGTGCTGCAGAGCACCTTGCCGGCCTCGGTGCGGCACATTCAACGCTTGTAAGGCAGAGATCGTCCCTGGTCAGGACCTCACGCCCGCACGTCGATCTTCGGTGCCGCTTGTCCCGCTCCCGGCCGATCGACAACCTTTGGGCAAGGCTGCTGCATTTACAGGACAACGGGCGCGCGTCGATCTGGCTTTGGCGCCGCGATAGTGCTGGGATCGGCATGCTGCTTAGGCGCGTTCTCCGCCACGCGGACCGCTCATTGAAGGCTAGGAAGTGTTGGCATTTAATTACAACCACTAGATATGGCATACCAGCAAACGAACCGACGAGTTAAGCCAGGTTGCAGACCATCCAGCAGACGTGTTTACATGATTGCTCAAGGTGCAAGGGAACGCTCCACCATGCAGGTCATCGTGATTGCATCCCAGAAAGGAGGCGTGGGCAAAAGCACGCTGGCCGTCCACCTCGCCACCGAGGCCGAGGCACTCGGCACGCGGGTCCTGGTGCTTGATCTCGACCCGCAAGGATCGGCGATGGAGTGGGCACACCGGCGCGGCGACTGCCCGCCGGATGTGAGCGGCGTCAACCCGGCCAACGTCGGCAAGGACATTGAACGGGCGCGGGCCGAGGGCTACGGGCTGATCGTGATCGATACGGCGCCCCATGCCGACCACGCCGCGTTGCAGGCGGCACGGGTGGCGGACTTGGTGGTGATCCCCTGCCGGCCTTCCACCTTCGACATCGCCGCCGTCTCGGCGACCCTCGATCTGTGCAGGTTGGCCAACAAGCCCGCGATCGTCGTGCTGAACGCGGCCCCAGTCCGCTCCCGGGTGACCAGTGAGGCTGAGGAGGTGATCTCTGACAAGGGCGGCGCGGTGTCGCCGGTGATCATTCGCCAGCGTGTTGCGTTCCAGCACTGCATGATCGACGGGCGCACGGCGTCGGAATACGAACCGGGCGGAGAGGCAGCACGCGAAGTGTCCCGCCTACTGGCTGACCTGCAATCCAGCAAACACGTCGGCGGGCAGCCCCGTCCTGCGGCAACCCGTAAGAGGGTCGCCTGACATGGCCATCCGCCCAAGCCTGAACCATCGTCGCCCGACCGTGCGGCCTGTGACAGACAGCGCTCCGACCCCTGCCCCCGCAACTGACGCCGCGCTGGCGGCCAAGGCACGACCAACCACGGAGGGCTACCGTCCCCCGTCGCGCCGGGGAAAGCGGGCCGCGGTGGCCTGGCTGGAGCCTGAGGCGATCAAGCAGCTCAACATCTATGCCATCCAGCATGACAGGAACGTGCAGGATCTGCTGGTAGAGGCGATCAACGACTGGTTTGCCCGGGAAGGGCTGCCGCGGTTCGACGACCCGCGTTGAGCGAGTCCCTACCTCCACCGTGCTATTCGGCAGACCGGCACTCCAGCAAACATGTTTGCTGGAGTAATTGTTGGTCAAAATTAGTAATGCGTTCGTCCGTAGGTTGCGCGTCTATGCCGCGAACACCTCAACAGGTTGGGGCGCGGGATGCCACAGCTTGAAGCAACCGGCTCAGTCGCCAGTGCCGGTTCCGATCAGCCGAAACCCGTTGACGGCCGTTTTTGGCACCGCCGGCTTGGAGGGATGTAGGTTCAGGCCGGAGGAAACGACCTCGACTTTCGCCCAAGGGTAGACATCGAGAACCTGCGGCAACGTGTCCCTGATGCGGCGGCCAAGTTCTTTGGTGGTGTCGTCCGCGCCGAACTGTGACGCAAGTTGCGACCAGCGCAGATGCAGGGGCGCCGACAGGCGCGGCAGGCGGTAGGCCAACAAGGTATAAAGATCAAGGCCCAGGCTGTTGCGGGACAGCCTGGAGATGGCCCGCTTGTCGAGCGGGACGGCGTGCTCACGAAGGTGCTCATGGAACTTGGACGAAAGCTCGATGCTTCCCGCCCAGCCGCCCTGCCCCTTCGTTCCCCAAAGCTCCAGCCCATCCACAATCTTGGTGTCGGAGACGACCAGCCGTGAGCCTTCCGACCATTGTAGCTTGAAGTTGGCGCACGCGATGCGCAAGCATTGCTCGCGAAAGGGAGCAATGCTCCCACGCTGCCCGCCCTGAACGTTGACGCCAAGCGACCGCATGAACGCCGACAAGGACGCACCCAAGGGCACGATCCTGTTCTTCAGCCCCTCCGTTTGTAAGTGGATGAGGATTAGTCGCGCTTTGGTGCCATACGGGACACCGACATACATGGCATCGGTTTCAGCCTCGGTCGGCTGCCGGTTCCGCGTCTCCAGCGCGCTGCTGTCGATCAGTCCGGGCGTCACGATCAGCGTGAAGCGCCCGCTGTGACGGCGCCAGATGGCGGTGTTCTTGGTTGGCCGGCTATGAGGGAGACAGGTCTGGCAAAGGCCGCTGTGCAGGAAAGAGAGATCCTCCGCTGCCGGAAGGGCTGACAGCAGTTCATGTGTCGCCTCGACCTGGTCAAGCTTGCGGCGCCGTTCCCGAGGCTTCGAGACGCCGGCGACGGCCATGCGACGGGTCTCCTCAAGGCCCAGCAGATCGAGTTGGCTACCGATCTGGCTCAGGTGATTCTCTTCCATGTAACAAACGTACGCCTAGCCGTCGTTCGCGTCACGCTGAAGTTCCCACCCGTTAAACCGCGGCTGCGCTGAAAATCCCACCTTGCAGGCGTTGCCAGGTGCGTAGAGCCAGTGTGGATGCGGGTGGCACCCGTCAAATGCAAGGTTGTCCACGCTGACTCTCCCACCTTGCGAATTGTTCACGCTGAAACTCCCACCTGAGCGAAGCGGGCAAAACTTGTCCACGCTGAGCTTCCCACCGCGGCAGGGCCGCACTACGCTGAGTCTCCCACCTGTAGAGCGGTTCTCCACGCTGAAAAGCCCACTCAATCTTATAATAAGGCTTATACCTCTTCCCTATACTGGCCCAAGGTGGGAACTTCAGCGCGATCTGACTGCTGAGCTCAACGCTTTATGCTGACGTGTGAGTGGGTCGAGTGACTGCCAGTTTCCCTGCGCCACTCGACAACAGGGTTGCGCTTTTCGACTTGGCTGGGCATACGTCCGGAACGACATTTGCCGGAGACGAGGGCTGAATCTCGCCGAGGCACACGGTGCAACAAGGGCTACGCTTCTTCCGATGCGCCGGCTCTGTGATTGTCACATGCCCAGTCGAGCGCATCACGGTCTGTGGAATCCAGCAGCGCTGCCGCCGCCACGGGCCAAACGAACGTTTGTATCGTCACACGGCGCACAACAAACGGAGATGAGTCATCTCGGTCGTGTCCCGTTGCGTGGTGTAGGAGCGGCGCGGCCCTGAGCAGGGCTGGCTGCTCGATCAGTTGTCCATTACGGGCAAGCTGATGGGCAGAGCATCGCTCACTGGCACGAGTGTCTCAAGGGTCATGGAGCGGCGCTGGACCGCCCACTCGTCGTTTTGTTCGAGCAGGATCGCGCCGACGAGCCTGGTGACGGCCGCCTCGTTCGGGAAGATGCCGACGCCGTCCGTGCGCCGCTTGATTTCGGCGTTCAGGCGTTCGATGGGGTTAGTGCTGTGGAGCTTGGCGCGGTGCTCCCTGGGAAACGACATGAACGCCAGCACGTCTGCTTCGGCGCTGTCCATCAGGGCGGCCAGCTTGGGCACCCGGGTGCGGAGCTGGTCGGCCACGGTGCGCCACTGCTTGCGGGCGGCGTCCGCGTCGGCCTCGGCGAACGCGGTGCCGATCCAGGCCGAGACGATGCGCTGGTGGCCCTTGCCGGCGTGGGCCAGGGCGTTGCGCATGAAGTGGACGATCCGAACGCAATCGACGCGCTCCGGGTCACGGCATCGCTGCCCTTCGAGGCAGCAGGCCCAGCACGGTGCCGCCAGCGCCGGGATGCACGCTTTCCGCGGGGCTGAGTGTGATGGAGTCGGCCGGTCCTCCTCCTACAAGGGACCTGCCCAATGCCGAACCGACCCCCAGTCCGGGCGGAGGCAAGCTGGACCATCCGCTCCGTGCCGGTGCGTGCCCGCGACAGCGCCGAGCGGCTGGACCAAGCCTACCGCCGTTTGTTGGACGCCCTGCCACAGCCTTGCTCCACCCCACAGCCCGAGGTGAACCCGCCATGCGCGCCGCCCTCTACGCCCGCGTCTCCACCGAGCGCCAAGAGCGCCAGCAAACCATCGACAGCCAGCTCACTGCCTTGCGCGCCTGGGCCGGCGACGGCGGCCACGCCCTCGCCGACGAGCACGTCTTCCGCGACGAGGGCTACAGCGGCAGCCGGCTCGACCGGCCCGGCCTCGACGCCCTGCGCGACGCCGTCCGCGACGGGGCGGTAGGGTCAGAAGGCCCATCGCTGCGAAAACGTACGGTAAGAAACGAGAACACGGGTGAGATCCTGTCGATTTCGGGCGAAAAGGGCTGATTCCGTTCCGTTGACGGTCTGAGCTGCTTGCTTGCTG
>CAXTTB010000150.1:0-5652 GCA_964246905.1 uncultured Acetobacteraceae bacterium
GCGGGGCGGAGCGGGGACGCTGGGCCTTGTTCGACGAGTACAACGGACGCAACGTGACGGCGGCGTTCAAAGAGCTTGAATGGGAATAGGCCGGCGCGAAGCGGGCCGCATGGGGGACGGGACAATGAGGGCGATCACGGCGGCATTGGGCTTGGCGCTCTGCGCCGCGGCGGCGCCGGCTTGGGCGGAGGAGGACCCGGAGGCCCGCGCCGCCCGCTGGTCCGACCTGAAACATGCGGTGTTCGGGGAGCGGGAGGTCGCGGACGGCGCCGGGGTCGTCACGCTCGACGCGCCGGCCCGCGCGCAGGACGCGGCTTTGGTGCCCATCACAGTCAGCCTTTCGGCGGGCGGCGGCGCCGGTCCAGGCCGGGTCCGCGCGGTGTGGGTCGTGGTGGACGGCAACCCGTCGCCGCTCGCCGGCACCTTCAAGTTCGGCCCGGCCGCCGACCCGCGCAGCCTCAAGACCCGCGTGCGCGTGGACCAGTACACCCTGCTGCACGCCGTGGCGGAGACCGAGGACGGGCACCTTTACGCGGCCGAACGCTACGTGAAGGCGGCAGGCGGCTGCTCCGCGCCCTCCACCAAGGACCCGCAGCTCGCCATGTCGCGCCTCGGCCAGATGCGCCTGCGCCTGGACGGGGACGCGCCGCTGCATGAGGGGGAGGCGGCGACGGCGCACCTGCTCATAAGCCATCCCAACAACAACGGGATGCAGGTGGACCAGGTGTCCCATTTGTTCGTGCCGCCGCGCTACATCCAGGACATCACGGTGCGCTATGGCGACGCGCTGGTGCTCAGCGTGGACGCCGACATCTCGCTCAGCGAGGACCCGGTGATCACCTTCGGCTTCGTGCCGCAGGGGCCGGGGCCGATGCGGGTCGATGTGCTGGACAGCACGCAGGCGCGGTTCCACCGGGACTTCGCGCTGGACGGCGAGCGGAGCTGACCCCCGCATTCACACTTTGTAGGGCGGAAAAGCGTCAGCGCCTTCCGCCGTCACGCAGCGCGTCGGCATAGGCGCATGACGCTTCGCTGATGCGCCCTACGGGTTGAGCGCCACGCCTACTTGCACTGCAGCGCCACCTCCGCCTGCGCGCGGTTGAGTTCCTCCGTGCGCTGCTTGGCGACC
This sequence comes from uncultured Acetobacteraceae bacterium, assembly GCA_964246905.1. Lineage (GTDB taxonomy): Bacteria > Pseudomonadota > Alphaproteobacteria > Acetobacterales > Acetobacteraceae > CAHJXG01. The sequence continues at coordinate 1,130 of CAXTTB010000150.1, forward strand.
GGGGTGTCGCGGAACATGGCACCGCGGTCGCCCAGGCCCCCTTGCTGCATACTCAGGACCGTCTCGGCTTCCTGGTAGTCCTCGAACGGCATCAGGTCGGCGATGGTGTCGATGCCGCAGGCGCACTTCTCCAGGAACTCCCGCTTGAAGCCGTTGCTGGCCAGGCAGCCGATGACGTAGTCGGCCCGTGTCGCCGTGGGGTAGTCGTGCGCGGGATGCCGAGTCTCGGCGTGGGCGGCGGACGCGGTGAGCGCGCCGGCGGCGGCGAATATGACAAGGCGGATCATGGCTCGACCCCCGTGAACACCGTGCGCTGGCGGAAGGCGGGCGCGTTCATCTTGGCATCCGCCGGTGTGTCGATGCTGATCTCCGCCAGCATCCCCGGCACCGCGTCCGCCAGCACGAAGCTGTAGCGTTTCGCCTGCAGGGACGGGATGCGCTCCAGCCGCTGCTCCTCGGCGAACGGCTGCACGGTGATGACCCGCGCGGGCACGGGGCCGCCGTTGAGGCTGAAGGTGCCGTCCGCCACCGTCGCCCGGGTCACGAACGCCTCGCGGAGCTTGTTGCGGAAATACGACGCGGACACGCCGACGGCCTCCTTCATCTCGTTCACGTCGCGTTCCAGCGTGAGCATCAGCAGCGGGTTGCCGCGGAAGTTGTCGAGTTCGGGGAACGCCACCCGGTGCTCCCCGGTCAGGTAGTCGAAGGTGACGGACTTCGTGCCGTCCGGGTTCACTTGGCGGACATGCAGCGCCACCGTGTCGGCGAACCCGCCCGGGCCTTCGCGGGTGAAGCCGTAGTCGAGCGTCTCGGGGTGGTCCACGTTGCGGAGGTGCGGCGTCTCGAACAGCGCGACCTGCGCCGGGCTGAGCGCGCGGGGGTCGTCCGCCGGCGCCTGCGCCCGGGCCGGACCGCACCAGGACAGGCCGCACCAGGACGGGCCGCACAAGCCCGCCAAGGCCATTGCGCCCACGCCGAGCAGCCTCATAGTCTGGGCGGTCGTTTGCAGGAAGCGCGTCGCCATGATCGAACTGGTCCTTGTCTATTGCTTGGCGAGCACGCCGGACCGCTGCATGGAGCGGCGCGAGGTGCGGGAGCCGATGGGCAGCCCGATGGAATGCACCATGCGGGCGCAGGCCGTCGCCCAGGAATACGTCATCGAGCACCCGAGATTCCGCCTGTCGGGCTGGCGCTGCGAGGTGGACAAGCCGCGGGAGGACCCGGCGTAGCGCCGCGCCGGGCGCCCTTCCGGGACAGCCTCAGTAAACCACCACGCTGCGGATGCTTTCCCCGCGCGTCATCAGGTCGAAGCCCTCGTTGATCTGATCGAGCGGCAGGATATGGGTGATCAGGTCGTCGATGTTGATCTTGCCCTCCATGTACCAATCGACGATGCGCGGCACGTCCGTGCGGCCCCGCGCGCCGCCGAAGGCGCTGCCCTGCCAGACCCGGCCCGTCACAAGCTGGAACGGCCGCGTGCTGATCTCCTGTCCCGCCCCGGCGACGCCGATGATCGTGCTCTTGCCCCAGCCTTTGTGCGCGCATTCCAGGGCCTGGCGCATCAGCGTCGCGTTGCCCACGCACTCGAAGCTGTGGTCCGCGCCGCCCTTCGTGAGGTCCACGAGGTAGGGCACGATGTCGCCGCCGACCTCCTTCGGGTTGACGAAGTGGGTCACGCCGAACTTCTCCGCCAACGCGCGGCGGCCCGGGTTGATATCGACGCCCACGATCATGTCGGCGCCGGCGAGCCTGGCCCCCTGCACCACGTTCAGCCCGATGCCGCCCAGGCCGAACACGACGACGTTGTCGCCGGGCTTGACCTTGGCGGTGAAGATCACGGCGCCCACCCCGGTGGTGACGCCGCAGCCGATGTAGCAGATCTTCTCGAACGGCGCGTCCTCCCGCACCTTGGCGAGCGCGATCTCCGGCAGCACGGTGAAGTTGGCGAAGGTCGAGCAGCCCATGTAGTGCAGCACCGGCTTGCCCTGGAAGCTGAAGCGGCTGCTGCCGTCCGGCATCAGGCCGCGGCCCTGGGTCACGCGGATCTTCTGGCACAGGTTGGTCTTCTGACTGAGGCAGTAGTCGCATTCCCGGCATTCCGGGGTGTAGAGCGGGATCACGTGGTCGCCCTTTCTCAGCGCCCGCACGCCGGGGCCGACATCGACGACGACGCCCGCGCCCTCGTGGCCCAGGATGGCGGGGAACAGGCCCTCCGGGTCGTCGCCGGACAGGGTGAACTTGTCGGTGTGGCAGATGCCGGTGGCCTTGACCTCGACCAGCACCTCCCCCTCCCGCGGCCCTTCGAGCTGCACGGTCTCGATGCTCAGCGGTTGTCCCGCGGCGAAGGCTACGGCGGCACGGACATCCAAAACACGTCTCCCCAAGGTCTTGTGGCGCAAGCTAGCGGAATGCGCGCACGAATCCAGTCCCGTTGGCCTGCAACCTGGACTTGAAATGTCTTGCTGCACCGCAGCATAGAAAGATTCGTGCGGCGGACCCGTTTTCGCCTTGGGTTGCGTCTTGCCGGGATGGGCAATGGCTGCATATGCTGAATGCTGGGCGCTCCGCTACCACCGGGCGAAAGCCGGTGCGGATCGTAACGGTCTGCCAATAAGCAGAAACAATCGGCCACGACCGATGGCCGCATTCAGGAGGGACTGACGTGAGGCTCAAGAGAACTCTGCTTGGCTGCACTATGATGCTGGGAGTCGCGGCGCTCGCCGCCGGGTCGCCGGCATCCGCCAACGACGAGCTGCAGAAGCTGCAGGGCGACGCGAACCAGTGGGTGATGCCGACCGGCAACTACGCGAACCAGCGCTACAGCACGCTCGACCAGATCAACGCCACCAACGCCTCGAAGCTGCACCCGGTCTGGTCGTTCTCGACCGGCGTCCTGCGCGGGCATGAAGGCGGGCCGCTGGTGATCGGCGACACGATGTATGTGCACACGCCGTTCCCGAACAACGTCTTCGCGCTCGACCTGAACGACAACGGCAAGATCAAGTGGAAGTACGAGCCGCGCCAGGACCCCAGCGTCATCGCCGTGATGTGCTGCGACACGGTGAACCGCGGCGTGGCCTACGGCGACGGCAAGATCATCCTGAACCAGGCCGACGCCACGACGGTGGCGCTGGACGCCAAGACCGGCAAGGAGCTTTGGCACGTCAAGAACGGCGACGCCGCCAAGGGCGAGACCATGACGATGGCGCCGATGATCGTGAAGGACAAGGTGTACGTCGGCATCAGCGGCGGCGAGTTCGGCACGCAGGGGCGCTTCACGGCGTACAACCTCAAGGACGGCTCGCTCGCCTGGAACGCCTACTCGGTCGGGCCGGACGAGGGGATGCTGGTCGATCCCGTCAAGACGACGGTGATGGGCAAGCCCATCGGCAAGGACTCGTCGATCAGCACCTGGCAGGGCGACCAGTGGAAGACCGGCGGCGGCAGCACCTGGGGCTGGTACTCCTACGACCCCGCCCTCAACCTGGTCTATTACGGGACCGGCAACCCGAGCACCTGGAACCCGGTGCAGCGCCCCGGCGACAACAAGTGGTCCATGACCATCTTCGCCCGCGACGCCGACACCGGCATGGCGAAGTGGGTCTATCAGATGACCCCGCATGACGAGTGGGACTACGACGGCATCAACGAGATGATCCTGGCCGACATCCCGGTGAAGGGGAAGCCGACCAAGGCGCTCGTGCACTTCGACCGCAACGGCTTCGGCTACACGCTGAACCGCGAGACGGGCGAGCTGCTGGTCGCCGAGAAGTACGACCCGGCGGTGAACTGGGCCACCAAGGTGGACATGCAGACCGGGCGCCCGCAGGTCGTGTCGCAATACTCGACGCAGGCGCAGGGCGAGGACAAGAACAGCCGCAACATCTGCCCGGCCGCCCTCGGCTCCAAGGACCAGCAGCCGGCGGCCTTCTCTCCCAAGACCGGCCTGTTCTACGTGCCGACCAACCACGTCTGCATGGACTACGAGCCGTTCAAGGTGTCCTACACCGCGGGCCAGCCCTACGTCGGCGCGACGCTCTCGATGTATCCGCCCAAGGGCGAGAACAACCTGGGCAACTTCATCGCCTGGGACGCCGGCCAGGGCAAGATCGTCTGGTCCGACCCGGAGCCGTTCTCCGTCTGGTCGGGCGCCTTGGCCACCGCGGGCGACATCGTGTTCTACGGCACGCTCGACGGCTACCTGAAGGGCGTCGATATCAAGACCGGCAAGGAGCTTTACAAGTACAAGACTCCGTCCGGGATCATCGGCAACGTCACGACCTACAGCCACGGCGGCAAGCAGTACATCGCCGTGCTGTCGGGCGTCGGCGGCTGGGCCGGCATCGGCATGGCGGCCGGGCTGGGCAACGACACCGACGGCCTGGGCGCGGTCGGCGCCTACAAGCAGCTTTCCAACTACACGCAGTTGGGCGGCGTGATGACCGTGTTCGGCCTCGACTAGGCCGACACCAGCAGAGACCCGCGGGCCCCGGGCCCCCCCGGCGCGGGGGGGGTGGGGGGGC
>CAXTTB010000150.1:5662-7908 GCA_964246905.1 uncultured Acetobacteraceae bacterium
GCCGGGGCGCCCCCGCGCCCGGGACGGTTTCCGGAGACTTATGGATGCAACACAAATCACTGTTCGCCGTTTCGGCCCTGATCGGCGTCGGGGTGGCCATGGCTGTCGCCGGGTCGTCCGGCGCCCGCGCGGAGAACGAGCCGGTTTACCAGGTCCAGGACGGCCGCGTGGACATGCACACCTTCAACGGCTACCGCCGCTACGGCGAGTCCTGCATGCGCTGCCACGGCCCGGACGGCGCCGGCAGCTCCTACGCGCCGAGCCTGACGGAATCGCTCAAGAAGATGTCCTACGAGGACTTCACCAACACCATCGTCAACGGGCGGCAGAACGTCACCAAGTCGCAGAACAACGTCATGCCGGCCTTCGGCACGACGGAGGACGTGGTGCTCTACCTCGACGACATCTATGGATACTTGAAGGCCCGCTCGGACGACAAGCTGCCGCGTGGACGCCCGAAGCGCATCGGCGATGACGACAGTTGATCGGACCGGCCCTGCCATCCGGCTCCTCGCTGCCCTCTGCGCGCTGCTCGCCACCCCCGCGTTGGCCCAGCGCGCCGAGCTGATCTCCCGCACCGAGCTGCGGGTCTGCGCCGACCCGCACAACCTGCCGTTCTCCAACCAGGAGCAGGCCGGCTTCGAGAACAAGATCGCCGAGATCGTCGGCGCGGACCTCGGCCTGCCGGTCAGCTACGTGTGGTTCCCGCAGGTGACGGGCTTCGTGCGAAACACCCTGCGCGCCCGGGAATGCGACCTCATCATGGGCACCGTCAGCGGCGATGGGGTGGTGGACAGCACCAACCCGTACTACCACACGGGCTACATGCTCGTGACCCGCACGGCGGACGCCATCGCCGCGCGCTCCGTGGGCGACCCGGCGCTGGCGTCCAAGAAGTTCGGCGTGATCGCCGCGACGCCGCCGACCGACCTGCTGCTGCGGCACAACCTGATGGACCACGTGCGGGCCTACTCGCTCCGCGTCGATACCCGCATCAGCAACCCGCCGCGCGCCATGCTGCAGGACCTGGTGGACGGGGTGATCGACGTGGCGCTGGTCTGGGGGCCGCCGGCCGGCTACGCCATCGCCCACGAGCACCTGCCGCTCACCGCGGCGTTCATCGAGCCGGAGCCGGACGCGCCCCGGCTCGACTACCGCATCGCCATGGGCGTGCGCGCGAACGAGCCGGAATGGCGGCGGCGGATCAACCAGGCCATCGGCAAGCACAGGACGGAGATCGCCGCGGTGCTGGCGGACTACGGCGTGCCCATGCTGGACGATCCGGGCCGGGCCAACCCTTGAGGCGTGCGGCTGCGGCGCTGGCCTTCGCGCTGGGCGCCGTGCCGGCCCATGCGGACCCGGGCGTGCCGGTGCCGGACGGCTACCGCCTGGAGGACTACCGCGCGCCGGTGCCCGACACCGTGCCGGGCGCCGTCGTGCTGCACATCCCGGCGATGCAGGAGCGGGCGGCACAGCGCGACGCGGTGCTGATCGACGTGCTGCCCGCCCCGCGCCGCCCGCCAACCATGCGCCCCGGCGCCCCCTGGCTGCCGCCACGTCATCCCAGCCTGCCCGGCGCGCTGTGGTGGCCGGAGACCGGACGCGGCGCGTTGCCGGACCTGGTGCAGGCCCGGCTGGAGCGGCGTCTGCGCGACGTGACGCGGGACGATCCCGGGCGCCTGGTCGTGTTCTTCTGCCTGGCGGACTGCTGGATGAGCTGGAACGCCGCGCGCCGGGCCGGCGCGATGGGCTTCCGCGCCGCCTGGTTCCCGGAGGGCGTGGACGGCTGGCGCGCGTCCGGCCTGCCGACCGAGGACGTTTTGCCCGAGGCGTTCGAGTAGCCGTCGAACCTTGCAGCCCCATGACGCGATAGCGCGGGACACCTTCAAGGATCAGGCCCATGACCTTCGACAAGCTCGCCCAAGCCGTGGCCCGCGGCGCCGGAAAGCCGCTGACCTTCATCGCCGCCACCGTCCTGGTCGTGGTGTGGGGCGTCAGCGGGCCGATCTTCGGCTACAGCGACACCTGGCAGCTCGTCATCAACACCGGCACCACCATCGTCACCTTCCTGATGGTGTTCCTGATCCAGAACACGCAGAACCGCGACACGGATGCCCTGCAGGTCAAGATCGACGAGCTGCTGCGCGTGACCGAGGGCGCGCGCCTGGCGCTCTTGGACCTGGAGGAGATGAAGGCGGACGAGCTGGCGCGCATCAAGCAGGGCTTCGTCGATCTGGGCCGGCGCA
>CAXTTB010000151.1:0-7886 GCA_964246905.1 uncultured Acetobacteraceae bacterium
GAGTTCGCGGGCCTCGTGGTCGAGGCGGAGCTTGCCGGATCGGAATGTGCGGCGGGTCTGCTGGCCGAGGCGGGCGGGCGGGTCGGGACACTCGTGCAGATGCTGAACGAGGCCGGGCACGGCGAGGTGGCGATCACGGGCGGCCTTGCCGCGACGCTCTGCCCTTTCGTTGTGGGTGCGAAGCTTCGGGTCGTTCCGGATGCTTGCCTGGCGGGCACCCGGCGTCTCGCCGCGCCGTGGCTGGCGCCTTCGGGAGCCTTTGCTCCATGACCGCCCCTCCGTTCCTCGACCGGCTGCGCCAAGCCCTCGCCGGCCAGGATCGCCGATCCTACTGCGACGTCCTCGTCGCGGGCATCCAGGACGCGGTCTTGAACAAGACGCTCAAGCCCGGCGACGTCCTGCCGAGCGAACGGGACCTGGCAGCCGTGTTGGACGTTTCACGCAACGTCATCCGCCGGGCCATCGCGACCCTGGAAGCGGACGGCATCCTATCGACGCGCCACGGCCACGGCACCTTCGTGCCGAAAGACCTTCGCAAATCGACCAACTCGATCCTTGGCTTTTCCGAGGAAATGACACGCCGCGGGCTGACGGTCAGCAACCGCATCGTCAGGAACGTCGTGCGGCAGCCGACCGGCCCGGAGGCGATCGACCTGGGGATCGCCCCCCAAGGCGAGTTGCGGGAGGTGGTCCGCCTCCGCCTCGCCGACGGCGTCCCGATCGCGCACGAGGTGGCGCTGGTGCCCGCCTGGGCCGTGCCGGACGGGTTCGACGGCAATCGGTCGCTCTACGCCGCCATGGAAGCCGAGGGCACGCGCCCTGTCCGGGTCCTGCAGGAGATCGGCGCGGCGGCAGCGGACGGAGCGGTCGCCGAGGGCCTGGACATCGGACCCGGCAGCCCCGTGCTGCGCATCACCCGCAAGGGGCTCGACGCGGGCAACGTGGTGGTCGAGTTCACCGTCTCGTCGTTCCGAAGCGACCGCTACACCTGGATCACGGAGCTGCGCCGGTGACGCTCCTGAACGACCGGGCCGCGAGCATCTACCTCGGTGGCGGGCGCTGGGTGCACGGGCATGTGCGCGAGCGCGATGGCCTGATCGCGGCCGTCGAGGGCACGCCGATCAATGGCCCCCCCGGATCTCCCTACCTGATCCCCGGCTTCATCGACCTGCACGTCCACGGCGGCGGCGGCGCTGATGTCATGGACGGGCCCGAGGGCGTCGCCCGCACGGCGGAGTTCCACGCCCGGTATGGCACGGTCGCGCTTTGCGCCACCACCGTGACGGCGCCCCCGGACGACGTGACGCGGGCGCTGCGGGGCGTGTCGCACGTCATGGCGAACGACTCCGGCCCGGGCGCGGCCGTGCTGGGCGCGCATGTGGAAGGCCCGTTCGTCAACCCGGGAAAGCTTGGGGGGCAGCCGCCTTTCGCAATCCATCCTGACGCCGCACTCGCCGCGCTGTGGTGCGACACCGCCCCGGTCCGGATCATGACGCTGGCGCCCGAGCTGCCCGGCGCGGAAGCAGTCACCCGTCTGCTGACCGCGCGCGGCGTGCGGGTGCAGGTGGGCCACTCGTTGGCCGATGCCGCCACTTTGACGGCCGCGGAGGCGTGGGGGGTCGGCGGGGCCGCCCACCTGTTCAACGCGTCCGCGCCGATCACCGCGCGGGCGCCGGGCGTCGCCGGCTGGGCGCTGGGCCGGGCCGAGTGGGCGGAACTGATCTGCGACCTGAAGCACGTCCACCCCGACGCGCTGAGGCTCGCGATCCGCGCCATTCCCCAGCCCTACGCCGTCACGGACTGCTGCTCGGCGGGCGGCTGCCCCGACGGCGACTACACGCTCGGCCAGAACCGGGTGACCAAGCGCGGCGGCCTCGTGTGCCTGCCCGGCACGGACCAGATCGCCGCGAGCCTGCTGGTGGGCATCGAGGCGTTCCGGAACATCGTGTCTTTGGGCGTCGGTCTGGAGACCGCCATCGCAATGACATCCACGAGGCCTGCGGCCTACGTCGGCGCGGGGGCGTTCGGCGCCATCGCGCCCGGCCGCGCCGCAAGCCTCATCGCCCTCAATGACGACCTCGGCATCACCGCCGCCTGGTTGAAAGGACGCCGCATCCAATGACCCTGCGCGCCGCCATCATCGGCTTCGGACTGTCGGGCAGAACCTTCCACATGCCCCTGCTCAGGGCGTCGGGCTTCGAGGTGGCCGCTGTCGGCGTGCGAGAGGCCGAGGGCCGCATGCCCACCGACGGTGTTCCCTTTGTTTCTGTTGATCGCGTGCTCTCCGACCCCACGGTCGATCTCGTGGTGGTGACCTCGCCCAACGCGCTGCACGCCGAGCACGGGTTCCGGGCCATCGCTGCGGGCAAGCACGTCGTGATCGAGAAGCCGCTCGCCGCGGCGCCCGCCGATGCGGAGGCGCTCCAGCGGGCGGCGGCCGCCTCCGGCCGGGTCGTGAGCGTGTTCCACAGCCGGCGATGGGACGGGGACTTCCTGACGCTGAAGCGGCTGGCCGAGACGGGCGCGGTGGGCGACTGGGCCATCTTCGAGTCGCGCTGGCGCATGAACAAGCCTGTGGCGCAACGGCGATGGAAGGACCGGGACGACCAGGGCGGCGGGCTGCTGAACGACTTCATGCCGCACCTGATCGACCAGGCCCTGCACCTGTTCGGGCTGCCCGACCGCGCGGACCTCGACCAATCCGTCCAGCGCGAGGGCGGCGCCGGCGCCGATTATGTCGCCGTGACCCTGGCCTACGGGCACAGGCGCGCGGTGCTGCAGGCGGACTGCTTCGGCTTCCAGCCGTCGCCGCGGTTCAGGCTCGCCGGGCCGTCCGGCGACTACGCCTGTGGAGGCATCGACCCGCAGGAGGGCCAGCTACGCGCCGGGATGGTTCCGGACGCGCCTGGCTTCGGCGTGTCGGTCGCCTCGCGGCTCTCCGCGATTGCCGCCCCGTCCGGCGAGGCCCGGCCCGTGCCGGTCGAGCCAGGCCGGTACGCCGCCTTCTACGACGGCTTGAGGCTTGCGATCGAGACCGGCGCCCCGCCGCCCGTCCTGGTCGCCGACGCGGCCAGGGTGGTCGGCCTGATCGCAGCACTCCAGGGCAAGGGACGCTGGACGCCGGGTTAGCCGGAGCCGGGCTGTCCGAAGATCACGAAGGGAGAAAGCAATGCGCATACGTTCAATGGTGTTCGCGGCGGTGTCGGCCGTCTCGGTGCTGGCCCTGTCGGCGCCGGCGGGGTTCGCCAAGGACACGCTTCGCGTGACGGTGGCCTACTACAGCGCCGCCACCGAGCCTTACTTCAAAGCCCAGGCCCGCGCCTTCGAGGCGGGCCACCCCGCCGTGGACGTCCAGGTCGAGGTCGTCAATTGGGACAGCTTGCAGCAGAAGCTGACGACCGACATCGCGGGCGGCGTCAATGCCGACGTCGCGCTGATCGGCACGCGCTGGCTGGTCGATTACGTCCAGCAGGACCTGGTCGAGCCGCTCGACGGCTACGCCGATGCGGCCTTCCGCGACCGCTTCATCGGCGCCTTCCTGTCGCCCGGCGAGATCGGCGGCAAGCTCTACGGCCTGCCGGTCGCGGCCTCGGCCCGGGCCATGTTCTACAACAAGGACCTGTTCGCCAAGGCAGGGATCACCCAGCCGCCCGGGACCTGGGACGACGTCGTGGCCGCCGCCCGCAAGCTCAAGGCGGCGGGCGCCTATGGCTACGGCATACAGGGCAAGGAGATCGACACCGACGTCTATTTCTACCTCCCATTTTGGACCTATGGGGGCGACCTGCTAGGCAAGAACGGCAAGCCTGCCTTCGACAGCCCCGCAGGCGTGCAGGCCGCGACGCTCTACAAGTCGATCGTCGATGGCGGGCTCAGCGAGCCGGGCGTCACGGGCTACAACCGAGAGGACGTGCAGAACCTGTTCAAGCAGGGGCGCTTGGGCATGGTGCTGTCGCTGCCCTTCCTGTCAGGCCAGATCAAGAAGGAAGCGCCCGGACTGCATTACGGGATCGCGCCCGTCCCGGTCGGCACCACGCCTGCGACCTACGCCGTTACTGATTCGGTCGTCATGTTCAAGAACTCGACCCACAAGACGCTGGCTTGGGAGTTCCTCAACCAGATCTTCTCGGCCAAGCCGCGCATCGAGTTCACGGCCGGCGAAGGCTTCCTGCCGACCACCAAGGCCGAGGCGGACGATCCGCACTTCAAGGACGACCCCGACCTGAAGGTCTTCGTCGATCTGCTGCCCACCGCCAAGTTCGCGCCGCAGATTCCCAACTGGGAGGGCGTCTCCACGGCCGTGATCCGCAACCTCCAAGCGCTCTACCTCGACAAGAAGACGGCCGATCAGGCGATGAGGGATGCCACCGCCGAGGCGGCTGCCGCCCTTTCGAACTGACCTTGTCCACAACCGGCCGCGGCGTCGCGGCCGGCCTTCGCACTGGTGCCCATCCATGACGCGCTCCCACGCGACGCCGTACCTGCTGCTCCTGCCCGGACTGGGCCTCGCGATGGCGATCCTTGCCTACCCGCTCATCCAGGTCGTCGAGATGTCGGTTTCCACGGTGACCCGGTTCGGCGCGGTCAGGGGCTGGAACGCGCTCGCCAACTTCGCGGCGGTCTATGGCGATCCCTTGTTCTGGACGGCGCTGCGCAACACGCTGCTCTGGACGGGCGCCGTGGTCGGCGGGACCGTGGCGGTCGCCTTTCCGGTCGCGCTCCTGCTGAACCAGGGCTTCGCCGGCCGCTCCGCTGCCCGCGTGCTGGTCATGCTGCCCTGGTCGGTGTCGCTGTCCATGACCGCGATCACCTGGTTGTGGGCCTTCGACGGCGAGATCGGGCTCGTCAACAAGGCCCTGACCGGCCTCGGCCTGCCCGCGGCGCACTTCCAGTGGCTGTCCGACCCGAACCGCGCTTTCGCGGTGGTGATCGTGGTCGGCATCCTGGTCTCGGTCCCCTTCACCGTCACCGTCCTGCTGGGCGGCCTGTCGTCGGTGCCCGGCGACCTGTACGAGGCCGCGTCCACCGAGGGCGCCTCGGCGGTCCAGCGCCTCACCCGCGTCACGTTCCCGCTCATGCGCCCGTTCCTGAGCATCGTGCTCGTGCTGAACGTCATCAACGTGTTCAACTCGTTCCCGATCATCTGGATCATGACGGCGGGCGGTCCGTACGACCAGACCCACATCCTGGTCACCTACCTCTACCAGCTCGCCTTCCGTCTCGGCCGCCTGGGCGAGGCCTCGGCCATCTCGCTCATCATGCTGGCGATCCTGCTGGCCTTCACCGCGGTCTATGTCCGGCTGGTGTCCCGGGAGGACGCCGATGCGTAGGTCGCTGCTGTCCTGGCTGGCGCTCGCGCCGTTGATGGTGCTGAACGTGTTCCCCTTCGCGGTCATGCTGCTGACCGCGCTCAAGCCGCGCGACGAGGTGCTGGCCTACCCGCCACGCTGGCTGCCGACGCGGTTGGCACTCGGCAACCTTGCCGAGATGTGGACGGCCACGAACTTCGGGCCGGTGCTCGTCAACTCGCTCGAGGTCGCGGCCGGGGCGACGGCGTTGACGCTCGCGCTGGCGGTGCCCTTCGCCTACGCGATGACGCGCCACGAGTTCGCAGGGCGTGGGGCGCTGGAGACGGTCCTGCTCGTCGTGCAGATGGTGTCGCCCGTCGTGCTGATCATCGGCCTGTTCCGCTTGGCGGTGTTCCTCCATTTGGTGGACACGCACTTGGCGCTGGTGGCGCTCTACGCGGGCTTCAACCTGACCTTCGCGGTGTGGATGCTGCGCAGCTACTTCGCCACGATCCCCCGTGACGTCGAGGAGGCGGCCTGGATGGAGGGTGCGAGCCGCGCCGCGGCCGTGTGGAAGGTGTTCCTGCCGCTCGCCCTGCCGGCCATCGCGGTGACGGGCATCTTCACCTTCATCAACGCCTGGAACGACTTCGCGCTGGCGCTCACCATCCTGCGCTCGCCGGACAAGAGCACGGTCACGCTGCAGGTCGTGAACCTGGTGGCGGGCCGCTACACCAAGGAGTGGCACCTCATCATGGCGGCCACGCTGGTGGCGACGCTGCCCATCGCGGTGCTGTTCACCGCCGTGCAGCGCACCCTGGTGCAAGGCCTCGCGGGCGGGGCCGTCAAGTGAGCGGCGCCAGGTCCGGCACGGGAGGCCACCCATGTCCAGCTTGACGCTGAGGGCCGTCACCAAGCGGTTCGGCACGGCCGACGTGCTGCACGGCATCGACCTCGACGTGGCGGACGGCGAGTTCGTGGTCCTGGTCGGGCCGTCGGGCTGCGGCAAGTCCACCCTGCTGCGCATGATCGCCGGGCTGGAGGACATCTCCTCCGGCGACCTGCTGATCGGCGGGGTGCGGCGCAACGGGACGCCGCCGCAGCGCCGCGACATCGCCATGGTGTTCCAGTCCTACGCCCTGTTCCCGCACCTCACCGTGCGCCGGAACATCTCGTTCGGCCTGGACCTGCGCCGGACCGCCAAGGCGGTCGTGGCGGAGAAGGTCCTGGCCGCGGCGACGACGCTGAACCTCGTCGATTACCTGGACCGCCATCCGCGCCAGCTCTCGGGCGGGCAGCGTCAGCGGGTGGCGATGGCGCGCGCGATCGTGCGGGAGCCCGCGCTGTTCCTGATGGACGAGCCCTTGTCCAACCTCGACGCCCAACTGCGCGTGGACCTGCGGGCGGAGATGAAGGCGCTGCACGCCCGCCTTGGGCGGACGACGGTTTACGTGACGCACGACCAGGTCGAGGCCATGACGCTCGCCGACAAGCTCGTCGTCATGCACGGCGGGCGCATCGAGCAGGCCGGCGCTCCGCTCGACCTGTATGCCGAGCCTGCCAACCTGTTCGTCGCAGGCTTTTTGGGTTCGCCGGCCATGAACCTGCTTCCGGCCGTGGCGGAGGCTGGCCGGATCTCGATTGCAGGGTCCAACCACGCCATGGCCTGGGCCGGGCCGCAGGGCGCGCTGACCCTGGGCGTACGGCCGGAGGAATGCTCCATCGGCGACGGCGGGCTGCCGGCCGAGGTGCGCCTTGTCGAGAGGATGGGGTCCGAGAGCGTGGTGCACCTGACCTTGAGCGGGATGCCGCTCAGGCTCGTGACGCGCGCGCGCGTGACAGCGGCGCCGGGCGAGGCGCTGCCGGTGCTGCTGGACCTCGCCAAGGCGCACGCGTTCGAGCGGGACAGCGGCCGGCGGCTGTGACGAGCGGCGGAGCCGCCGCCGTGACCCGCTGGCTTGTCCAGGGTCGTGCAGGACAGGGCAACCCTCAATGACAGCAAGCGCTTCGGAGCCTGGGACCAGAACCTGACCACCCGATGACACGTCCGACATGGCGGGCGCGGGGTAATGATCCACTGGCACGTCGAGAGGAGATCGCTTTGCATCCGTCATCCCGCGCGGGAACACCGCCCAGCCAGCCACGGCGGCAAGCGCCCACATCAAAGCCATCGCCTTCCCACTCCTGGCAACCCGGCCGCCGGTTCCGCCGTTTGCCCTCCCGCCGCGCGACCCTGCGCGGCCCAACCCATGGAGGTCGCATGAGCGGCAGCGCCCTGGCTTCGCAGATCAAGGAACACATGCCGGTCGTCGGCAGCGACGGCGGCCATGTCGGCACGGTGGACCATGTGCAGGAGGACCGGATCAAGCTGACCAAGCAGGACGACCCGGGCGGGCGGGCGCTCCACCACCATGACCTGCCCGTCAGCGCCGTCGCCGCCGTGGACGGGGGCGAGGTGCGCCTCAGCATGGATGCCCGACGCGCCCGGGAGCTGGCGACCATGACCGGCACGTCCGCGCCTGCGCCGGGGATGGGCAGCATGAGCGGCGGGTAAGCCGGGCAATCACCAGAACGCCGCCGCCGTGCCAAGGAACAAGG
>CAXTTB010000152.1:0-7865 GCA_964246905.1 uncultured Acetobacteraceae bacterium
TGCGGAGGAACCGCTGGTAGTCCTCCGCCTGCGCCGGCGTCACGTCGGCGGCCGAGTAGCCGAAGAAGTGGAACAGGCTGCGCAGCAATTCCGGATGGCCGCCGCAGTGGTAGCACTCGCGGTTGTTCTCGATGGTGAGCTTCCAGTTGCCGTGCTCGACCAGGTCGATCTGCGCCGCCACCTTGCAATCCTGCAGCCGGTGCGGCGCGAGGTAGGGGCCGACCTGCGCCGCCATGTCGTCGAAGTCCAACGGCGGCTCGTCCGCCAGGCAGATGAACAGCAGACCGGCCAGGCTCCGCACATGCACCGGCTTCAGCCCGTGCTCGGGCGAGCCGACGCAGGACGGCATGTTCTCGGCATGGATCAGCGCGCCGGAAAGGTCGTAGGTCCATTGGTGGTAGGGGCAGACGAGGTTGCCGACGAAGCCCTTGCCGTCCCGCAGGATCACCGCACCCCGGTGGCGGCACACGTTGTGGAAGGCGCGCACCGCCATATCGTCGTCGCGCACAAGGATGACGGAGGTGCCGCCCAACTGCACCGTCACGTAGTCGCCGGGTTCCGGGATCTCCGGCTCGCTGCCCACGAAGATCCAGTGCCGTCCGAAGATCAGCCGCATGTCGAGGTCGAACACGTCCTGGCTGGTGTAGAAGGCCGCCTCCAGGCTGTGGCCGGGCCGGCGGCGGGCAATCAGGGCATCCAGGCCGGATTGCGGGATGGCGGTCATGTCAAAGGTCCTTGGCGTGGCGCAGCCCGTCGAACACGGCTGCATGGATGTTCCGGCTGGCCACCGCGTCGCCGATCCGCATGAGGCGGTAGGCGCCGCCGGGGTTGCGGACCACGGCTTGCGGCTGCCCGGCCAGCAGCGCCCGGTGATCGACTTCGCCCAGGTTGACCGAGCCGGGCCGGAGCGCGAAGTAAAGCTCATCCAGCGGCAGCGTGCCGTGCTCGACGACCACCTGGTCCACCAGTCGCTCCTCCGTGCGCGGGCCGTAGTCGCTGCCGAGCGTCGCCGCCAGCTTGTTGCCCTCCCGCCGCACCGACAGCACGCGGGTGTTGATGGTGATCCGTGCCCCGGCGCGTTGCAGCACCCGGGCGAAGCCGGCGTGGTTCAGGCCGCCAAGCTCGGGCGCGAACATCCGCTCCGGTGTCACGATCTCCAGCTCCGACCCGGCGGACGCGACCAGCTCGGCCGCCTGCATCCCGGGATAGTTGCCGTTGTCGTCGTAGATCAGCACCCGTTCCGCCGGCTTCGCAGCCCCTGAAATCAGGTCCCAGGTCGAGGTGACAAGCTCGTGGCCAGCAGCGAGGATCTCGGTATTGGGGACGCCGCCGGTCGCGACGAACACCACGTCCGGCCCTTCCGCCAGCACGTCGCCCATCTCCGCCCACGTCGCGAAACGCAGCTCGGCGCCGAGGCGGTCCAGCTCGGACAGCCGCCAGTCCACGATGCCGATCAGCTCCCGCCGCCGGGGCGAGCGGGCGACGAGCAGGATCTGCCCGCCCGCCTGCTCCGTCGCCTCGAACAGCGTGACCGCGTGGCCGCGCTCGGCGGCGACCCGTGCCGCCTCCAGCCCGGCCGGGCCTGCGCCCACCACCACCACCCGGCGCCGCGGCCCGGCCGTGCGCGCCACCACCTGCGGCATCGACGCTTCCCGCCCGGTGGCCGGGTTGTGGATGCACAGCGCCTCGTTGCCCTCGTAGATGCGGTCGATGCAGTAGCTCGCGCCGACGCAGGGGCGGATCAGGTGCTCCCGCCGCTCCATCACCTTGCGGACGATGTGCGGGTCGGCGATCAGCGCCCGGGTCATGCCGACCATGTCGAGCTTGCCCTCGGCAATCGCGTGGCGGGCGGTGGCGACGTCGTTGATGCGGGCGGCGTGGAACACCGGGATATCGGCCGCCGCCCGGACCTCGCCCGCGAAGTCGAGGTGCGGGGCGGAGCGCATCCCGGCAATCGGGATCACATCGACCAGCGCCGCGTCGGTGTCCATATGGCCGCGGATGATGTTCAGGAAATCCGCCAGGCCGGACGCCTTGAAGCGCCGGGCGATCTCG
Organism: uncultured Acetobacteraceae bacterium; assembly: GCA_964246905.1. GTDB lineage: Bacteria > Pseudomonadota > Alphaproteobacteria > Acetobacterales > Acetobacteraceae > CAHJXG01. Next base: position 2,056 of record CAXTTB010000152.1, read on the forward strand.
ATGCCCTCCTCCCGCGACAGGCCGATCTCCCAGTCCTCGTCCGCCACCATGCGCAGGCCGAGCAGGAAATCCGGCCCCACCGCGTCCCGCATCGCCTGCATGACGCGGAGCGAGAACGCCATGCGCGCCGCAAGGTCGCCGCCGAACGCGTCCTCCCGCCGGTTGGTGGCGGGCGACCAGAACTGGTCCGGCAGGTGGCCGTAGGCGTTGATCTCCAGCCCGTCCAGCCCGGCCGCCTGCATCCGCTGCGCCGCGGCCGCGTAGTCGGCGACGATGCGGTCGATGTCCCAATCCTCCGCCGCCTTCGGGAAGGCGCGGTGGGCCGGCTCGCGGATCGGGGAGGGCGCCAGAACCGGCAGCCAGTCCGCCTTGTTCCAGGCGGTGCGGCGGCCAAGGTGGGTGATCTGGATCATCACCGCCGAGCCGTGCCCATGGCACTCGTCGGCGAGGCGTTTCAGCCACGGGACGATCTCGTCCTTGTAGGCCAGCAGGTTGCCGAACACCGGCGGGCTGTCGGGCGACACCACGGCGGACCCGGCGGTCATGGTCAGCGCCACGCCGCCACGCGCCTTCTCGACGTGATACAGGCGGTAGCGGTCCTTGGGCATCCCGTCTTCGCTGTAGTACGGCTCGTGCGCCGTGCTCATCACCCGGTTGCGGAGGGTCAGGTGCCGCAGTTGGTAGGGCTGCAGCAATGGGTCCTTGGTGCGGTCGAGCACGTCGCCGATAGCGTTCATGACCCTGGTCCCACGTCGATGCGCCGGGTGCGGGGCGGTGCTGCCACGCGCGAACCGCCTATAGCAGGATGCGCGGCGCAGCACCCGCTTTCTTGCATGGAACCGCCAGCGGCTTGCCTGTGAGCGACGGCCGGGATCGTCCGAAGCTCAGCCGCCGACCTCCACCACCACCCGTCCGCGGACGCGCCCGGCCAGGATGTCCTCGGCCGCTTGGGGCACGTCGGCCAGGCCGACCGTGCGGGTCATCGCGGCGAGCTTGGCGAGGTCAAGCTCCCGGGCCAGCCGTCCCCACGCCTCGACCCGCCGTGCCAGGGGCGCCATCACGGATTCGATGCCGAGCAGCGCCACCCCGCGCAGGATGAACGGCGCAACCGACCCCGGCAGGTCCATGCCGCCCGCCAGCCCGCACGCCGCGACCGCGCCGCCATAGCGCGTCATGGACAGCACGTTGGCCAGCGTGGAGGAACCCACGGAATCGACGCCCGCCGCCCAACGCTCCTTGGCGAGCGGCTTCGGGGCGCCGGCCAGGCTGGCGCGGTCGATCACCTCGTCGGCGCCCAAGCCCCTCAAGTACTCGGCTTCCTCCATCCGCCCGGTCGAGGCGATCACCTGCCAGCCGGCACGGTGCAGCAGGGCGACCGCGACCGAGCCGACCCCGCCGGAGGCCCCCGTGACGACCGCCGGGCCGGCATCGGGCGTGAGGCCGTGCCGCTCGATCGCCATCAGCGACAGCATGGCCGTGTAGCCCGCGGTGCCGACGGCCATGGCCTGCACGGGCGTGAGGCCGTCGGGCAGCGGGACCAGCCACTCGCCCTTGACCCGGCTCCGCTCCGCATAGCCGCCGAGATGCGTCTCCCCGGTGCCCCAGCCGTTCAGCAGCACGGGGTCGCCAGGCTTGAAGCCGGGGTGCGACGAGGCCTCGACCACGCCCGCGAAGTCGATGCCGGGGATCATGGGGAAGCGGCGCACCACCGGCGCCTTGCCGGTCAAGGCGAGGCCGTCCTTGTAGTTCAGGCAGGAGTGCGAGATGCGGACGGTGACGTCGCCCTCCATCAGCCCGGCCTCGTCGAAGTCGCGCAGAGCCACCCGCTGGCCGCCCTCGTCCTTGTCGATCACGATTGCTTTCACCGCATTCCCCCCTGCTCACAGGCTGGCCGCCCATTGACGGCGGAGCTGTACGCCGTGCCGTGTCGAGCCTCAAGGCCAGTGCCGCCGCGATGCAGGATAGCTACGGCCTCACGTCGCAAACCCCTGCACCAAGCTGCCGGACACCAGCCGCCAACCGTCCACCAGGACGAAGAAGATCAGCTTGAACGGCAGCGACACGGCGTTGGGCGGGAGCATCATCATGCCGAGGCTCATCAAAACGCTGCCGACCACCAGGTCGATGACGAGGAACGGCAGGTAGAGCAGGAACCCCATCTCGAACGCGCGCCGCATCTCGCCGATCATGAAGGCGGGCACCAGGGCGCGCCACTGCGCCTGGTCCGGGGCGGGCGGCGCCTGGATCTGCCCCAGGTCGAGGAAGAGCTGCAGGTCGGCGCCGCGGACGTTGGCGGCCATGAACGACCGGAACGGCTCCGCCGCCAGCCGCAGCCCGTCCATCTCGCCCACCTGGCCCTGCGTCATCGGCAGCACGCCGTTGGTCCAGGCCTGGTCCATCACCGGCTGCATGACGAAATAGGTGAGGAACAGGGCCAAGCCGATCAGCACGGTGTTGGGCGGCGTGCCCTGCGCGCCGATGGCGCTCCGCAGCAGCGAGAGCACGATGACGATCCGGGTGAACGCGGTGGCCATCACCAGCAGGCTGGGCGCCAGCGACAAGACGGTGACGAGGGCGGTGAGCTGCACGAGCCGGCCCGTGGCCCCCGCCTGCCCGGCGGCGCCCAAGTCGATGTTGACCGACTGCGCGTGGGCCATGGTTGGGACCAGCACCAGGAGGAGCAGCGCCGCGCAGGCGACACGCCGCAGCGCGTGCCTCACAGTCCGGTCCCCGGCGCCGGCGGCAGCCAACTGACCACCTGCTCGGAGCCGCTGCCGATCAGCAGAAGCAGTTCGCGCCCGTCGCAGGAGACGAGCTGCAGCCGCCGGGTGCGATCCAGCGCCAAGGCTTCCCCCAGCACGAGCCGGCGCCCGGCGGCCGGCCGGGCGAGCCGCAACATGCGGGCGCCGCGCCCGGCCAGCACGACCAGGCCGAGCACCGCGGCCAGCGCCGCCCCAGCCAGCGCGACAGTTTGGATCAGAGCGGACATCGGGCGGCCTTTTGCCGTTGCAGGATCGCTACGGGTCCGTGGCCCGCAGCGCCACGCCCAGCGCATCAATCCGACCAAGCAACGAAAAAAGCAAGGCGCAAGCGGCGCGGCCCTCGGCCGGCGGCAGGTCGAGCGCCTTGGCGCAGAGCAGTCCCACGGACCGATCCAGCCCGGACACGTCCACCCGGCGCCCGCCCGCGGCCAAGCCTGCGGCGATGTTCACCGTGTCGTGCAAAGTCTTGGACAGGCTGGCCAACTCGGCCGCCGCATCATGGGCAGGCCGCGGCCAGAGGTCTAAGTCGTGGGAAGCGGTCGGGTTCATCATGCCCGCAGCATGACAATAATTAGTTACTAATCCGTTTCGCATTCGCTTAAAGGTTGCGTTAACCAAACCCGTGCATCCTGCCCATGACGACATGACCAAAAAGGGGAATGTGATGGACTCGAATGGAGTCGGCTCGACCGACATCGGCTTGTTCCGCCTGGCGGAGCAGCGCCTCGCCTGGGTGGGACGGCGGCAGGAGCTGCTGGCGCAGAACGTGGCCAACGCCAACACGCCAGGCTACCAGCCGCGGGATCTCCCGCCCTTCGCCAAGGCCCTGGCGAGCGCCGACCCGGGCGCCGCCCTGGTGCGGACCGACCCCAAGCACATCGCCGTCACCGGCAGCCTGCAATCCGGCCACCCGACCCGGCCGCGGGAGCGTTCGCCGGACGGCAACGGCGTTTCAATGGAGGACCAATTGACCAAGGTGGCCGACACGTCCAACACGCAGGAACTGGTGGCGAACCTGTACCGCAAGTACCAGGGCATGTTCCGCACTGCCTTGGGCCGGGCGGGGTAGGGATCATGGACATCACGAAGGCTCTCACCATCTCGGCCCGCGGCATGGACGTGCAGACCGCCCGTCTGCGCACCATCGCGGAGAACCTGGCCAACCAGGACACCACCGGCTCCACGCCCGGCGCGGAGCCATACCGCCGCAAGGTCATCAGCTTCGAGAACCGGATGGACGAGGCGCTGGGCGCCCCGGCCGTCCGCGTCAAGAACATTTCGACCGACAAGAGCGAGCTGCCCACGCGCTACGACCCGTCCCACCCGGCGGCCGACGCCAAGGGCTACGTCCGCACGCCCAACGTCAACAGCTTCATCGAGGTCATGGACATGCGGGAGGCGCAGCGCGGCTACAGCGCGAACATGAACGTGATGGAAGTCACCCGGTCCATGCTGACCCGCACCATCGAGATGCTCAAGTGACGGTCCCGGTCGTCACCGTCACCCCGGCCGGCGCCGCGGGCGCCTATGCGCGGGTGCAGAACGGCATCGGGCCGGGGGAGGAGGCCGGGCCGGCCACGCCGGGCTTCGGCGACATGCTGACCCGGGCCATCGGCTCCGTCGTCGATGCCGGGCACCAGGCGGACGCGCAGTCGGTGCAGGCGATCACCGGGGGCGGCAACCTGACGGAGGTGGTCACGGCGGTGTCCCGCGCGGAGCTGGCCCTGCAATCCGCCGCCACCATCCGCGACCGGGTGGTGCAGGCGTACCAGGACGTGATGCGGATGCCGATCTGACATGGAGGACGCCGAGGTCGCGGCCGCCCTGCGGGAGACGCTGTGGATCGTGCTGAAGCTCGGCGGCCCGCTGCTGGTCGCGGCGCTCGCGGTGGGGCTGGTGGTGTCGCTGATCCAGGCGGTCACGCAGATCAACGAGGCCACCCTCGTCTTCCTGCCGAAGCTGCTGGTGCTGGGCGGCGCGCTGGCGCTGCTCGGGCCGTTCATGGCGTCCAGCCTGGCGGACTACACCCATGTGCTGATGGACCGCCTGATCACCGTCGGCGGGCAGTGAACGGCATCCCGCGGGGGTTGGGCGGTGGATGACGCGGCGCTGCTGGCGGCGCTGCCGGGCTGGGCGTTCGCCTTCGCCCTCGTGCTGTCCCGCGCCGGGATGGCGGTGATGCTGCTGCCGGGCTTGGGGGAGGCCGAGCCGCCGGCCATGGTGCGCGCCGGGCTGGCGCTGGCGATCACGGTGCTGCTGGTCCCGGTCGTCGCGCCGTCCGTGCCCGCCGTGCCCACCGCTGGCCTGGACGGGGCCGCGATGGTCGCGACGGAGCTGCTGGTGGGCAGCCTGCTCGGCTGGACGGCCCGGCTGCCGGCCTTGGCGCTCGGCATGGCGGGGGCGGTCCTGTCCTATATGCTCGGCCTGTCGAGCGTCGTGCAGCAGGACCCGGCGCTGGGCGGCCAGTCCGCCGCCATGTCCCGGCTGTTCGGCCTGGTGGCGCCCGTGCTGATCCTTTCGACCGGGCTTTACGCCCTGCCGCTGACCGCGCTGGCCGGCAGCTACCAGCTCATGCCGCCCGGCTCCACCATGCCGGCGGGGCCGCTGGCCGAGAGCATCACGGGGGCGCTGGTGGCCTGCTTCGGCCTGGCGCTCCGGCTTTCGGCGCCGTTCCTGCTGGCGGGGCTGGTGTTCCAGGTGGCGCTCGGCCTGCTGGCCCGCCTGGTGCCGCAGTTGCAGGTCTATACCGCGGCCACGCCGGGGCAGATCCTGGGCGGGATCGTGCTGCTGGGCGTCCTGGCGTCGCATATCCTGGGGGCATGGACCGAGGCGGTGAGCGCCGCGTGGTCCGGCCTTCCCGGCTTGTAGCGCCCGGGCCGCGCCGTGGCGGAAGGGGGAGAGGCCGAGGACCGCGACAAGCCGGCCACCGAAACCCGGCTTCGGCGTGCCCGGGAATCGGGCGAGGCGCCGGTGTCGCGGGAGCTGCCGGTGCTCGCCGGGCTGGGCGCCGCGACGCTGGTGCTGGCGATGGCCGGTCCCGGGTTGGGA
>CAXTTB010000153.1:0-7804 GCA_964246905.1 uncultured Acetobacteraceae bacterium
GTCAGCGCCTCCCGCCAACCGCCAGCGCCGCCCTGCGGCGGATGGCGCTGCGCTGATCCGCCCTATGCCGCCCGCTACGCCGCCCGAAGCCAGGCGCAGGTCACGACGTTCCGCAGTTGGCATCAATCGTCCCAAGGCGCCGTCAGCCCGTCCAGCACGGCGCGGGCGAACAGGGGCGGGTCCTGGAGCATCGCGAAGTGCGACACGCCCGGCAGGATCACCAAACGCGCGCCCGGGATCGTCGCGGCCATATAGCGGTTGTGGCTCTGCTTGATCCCCTCGTCGTAGCGCCCGTCGGCGATGACGATGGGCGTATGGATCGCCCTGAGCTGCGCGTCGGTGATCTGCGGCTCCGTCGCCCACATCCGGCTGATCTGCTGCTTGAAGCCGTCGAACTGCCCCGGCGTCGGCGACAGCTTCCTGTATTCGCCGCTGGCCCGCTTCTCGAACGCCGCGAACACGCCGCCCTTGCCGAAGTCGGGGATCAGCCCGTCCGGCACCGTGTTGGCGCCGAAGGCGAACACCCGGTTCAGGTGCTCCGGGTTGTGGATGGCCATGACGATGCCGATGATGCCGCCGTCGCTCCAGCCGACCAGGTCGGCCTTCGGGACGTGCAGCGCGTCCATCATCGCCACCACGTCGGACGCCATCAGCTCGTAGCTGTAGGGCTGCGCCGACCGCGTGCTGCGCCCGTGCCCGCGGCTGTCCACGGCGATGACGTGGAAGCCCGCGCCGGCCAGGAAAGGGATGACCTTGCCGAAGTAGTTGGCGTTCGCCAGCCCGCCATGCACCATGACGACCGGCTTGCCGCCGGGCGGCCCGAACTCGGCCCGCCACATGTCGATGCCGTTGACGTGCACCGGCCCCGACACGGCGGCCGGCGGCAGGTCCGGCATCGGCGGCAGCACCTTCCAGGGCGGCTCGGCCGCACGAAGAGGGCTGGCGGCCAGGACCGCCCCGGCAAGGGCGGCGGCGAGCAACGCGGCGCGTCGGGGCATCGCCTTCTATCCATCCTCCAGATGCAGCAGCAGCGCCACCGCCAGCATCAGCCCGGCCCCCGCCGGCGCCCAGGCCGCCAGCTCCGCCGGCAACGCGCCGGACTGCCCGAACTCCTCCGCCACCTTGCTCACCACGAACAGCGCGAACCCCGCGGCCACGCCGCTGCCGATCATCCGCGCGACGCCGCCGCGCCGGGTCGCCCTCATGCTGAACCCGGCGGACACCAGCGCCATCGTCCCGCACAGCAGCGGCAGCGCCAAGAGCGCCTGGAAATGCAGCCGGTGCCGGATCGCCGAGAACCCCGACCGCTCCAGCAGCCCGATGAAGTCCGGCAGCGTCCACACCGACAGCGTGTCCGGGCTGGCGAAGCTCTCCTGCACCCGGCCCACCGTCAGGTCGGTGGGCAGCCGCGTCGCCCCGATCGGCTCCGGCAGGTGGTCCGCCGTCATCCGCCGCGCGTCCTCCAGCGCCCAGTAGCCGCGCCCGAGCGTCGCCCGCGTGCTCTCGATCCGGCTCAGCAGCCGGTCGGCGCCGTCCAGCCGGAACACGCTGACCTCCCGCCCGACCAATTCCTTGCCCTTGAGCGTCACCCCCCGCGCGTGCAGGATCGCGACGCCCGCCGGGTCCAGCTCCCGGTCGGACTGCCGCAGCCAGAGCTGCCCGCCCTGCAGCGCCATCGGCCCGCCGCCGGTGCGGAGGTAGGCGTTGTCCAGCACCTCCGCCCGCGCCAGCATCACGGAGGACAGCGGGCTGATGCCCCCCGTCGCCAAGGCCCCCAGCAGGGTGGCGCAGGCGAGCGGCGCCGACAGGAACTGCCAGGCCGACACGCCCGACGCCCGCGCCACGATCAGCTCGCTGCTGCGCGTCAGCCGCCAGAACGCGAGAATCCCGCCCAGCAGCACGGCAAACGGCAGGATCTGCATGGCGACGAACGGCAGCCGCAGCGCCGCGATCTGCGTGACCAGGCCGAACGTCGCGTCCGGCTTGGTGGCGGAGCGGCGCAGCAGCTCGATGAAGTCGAACAGCGACACGACGCCGGACAGTGCCGCGAGCATGGCCAGCACGGACACCAGGAACTGCCGGGCGATATACAGCGACAGCGTGACGGCCACGGCGCGCCTCCTACAGCCCGGCGCGGCTCAGCCCGGCCACCGGATGCCGCGCCGCCCGAAGCCCGGCCAGCGCCTGCGGCCCGAGCAGCAGCCAGGCGCAGACGGCGCCGGGCAAGGTGGCATGGAGCCAGATCAGCGGGATCAGCGCGGCCTGCCGCGCGGCCAGGTTGGCGATGGCGAGGCCCAGCGCCAGCAGCGCCACCACCGTCAGCACCGCCACGAGCGGGCGCACCACGTTGCCATGCCGCTGGAACGCGCCCGTCAGCACCGACAGCAGCGCCACCAGCGCGAAGCTCATGGCGGTGAGCGGCGCCGACAGCCGCCGGTGCGCCTCCACCAGGAGCTTGCCCACGTCCCGCGCGCTGACCGTCGCGTCGGGGTGCAGCAGCTCGCCGAGCGACATCTCGGTCGCGTCCCGGTACCGCTGCTCGCTGTTCTTGCTGTTGCTCGCGAGGTCGATGGAGTTCTCGGCGAACGTCAGGACGTTGAGCCGCCCGTTGGTCCGGTCGATCTCCTGCCGGCTGCCGGCCTCCAGCAGCACGCGCGGACCCGCCGGCCCGTTCACCAGCCGCCCGCGCTCCGCCAGGATGGTGGCCCGGCTGTTCTTCTGCCGCTCGTCCTCCACCAGGATGCCGCGGAGCGTCCCGTCGGGGTCGCGGCTGCGGACATACACCGTGAGGTCGTCGGAGACTTGGGTGAACACGCCCTCCTGCAGCAGGAACGCCGCCAGGCGGTTGCGGATCTCGAACTGCTGCTCGCGGAACGCCGTGTAGCTGACCGGCACCACCTGGACGTTGAGCCAGTAGCACAGCGCCACCACGGCGCCCGCCAGCACCAGCGCCGGCCGCGCCAGCGCCATGGGCGACAGCCCGGCCGCCCGCATCACCGTCAGCTCCCGGTCCCCCGCCAGCCGCTGGTACACGAACTGCACCACGACGAAGGTGGTGATCGGCAGGATCACCGCGACGAAGTTCGGGATCAGCAGCCCCGTCAAATGCAGGAACGTCCCGAACGACAATCCGCGGTTCACCACCAGCTCGACGAACCGCAGGCTCTGCGTCAGCCAGATCAGCGCCACCAGCCCCCCGGTCGCCGCCAGCAGGGCGGCGGCGAGCTGGCGGAGGATGTAGCGGTCGAGCTGGGACAGGAGGTGGCGCATGGGGCAGGATTAGAGCAAGGGCCGCCGGGGTGGAAGCGCCGGGCCGGATGCGCCAAGGGCCGCCGTTTACGGCAGGACCTTCCCCGGGTTCATCACCCCCCAAGGGTCCAGCGCCGCCTTGATCCGCCGCATCGCGTCCAGCTCCGCGCCGCCGCGCCACTCCGGCATCATGCCGGGCTTGAGCCGCCCCACCCCGTGCTCCGCCGAGAAGCTGCCGCCGAGCCGCGCCACCACGGCGTTCACCGCCTCCATGATGGCATGGCTCTGCGCGAGGAACGCGGCCGGGTCCCAGCCCTCCGGCTGCTCCAGGTTGAAGTGGATGTTGCCGTCGCCCAGGTGCCCGAACGGCACGGCGCGCACGCCGGGGACCAGCGCCTCGCACGCCGCCGTCGCCTGCTCGATCAGCGCGGGCACCCGGCTCACCGGCACCGACACGTCGTTCTTCACGCTGGCGCCCTCCCGCTTCTGCGCCTCCGCGTGCTCCTCCCGCAGCTTCCAGATCGCCTGGCGCTGCGCCTCGCTGTCGGCCAGCGCCGCGTCCAGCACCAGCCCGTCCTCCAGCGCCCGCTCCAGCACCGTTTCCAGCGATTCGCGCAGCCGGGCGCCCGTGCGCGGCGTCGCCAGCTCCACCAGCGCGTAGTGCGCCGCCGGCTCCGCGAGCGGCAGGGCGGCGCCCGGGATGTGGCGCAGCACGAGGCCCATGCCGGCGCCGGACATGTACTCGAACGCCTGCACGGCCGCTGGGTCGTGCTGCTGGAAGCGGCGGCACAGCTCGGATGCCGCGGCGGCGCTCGGCACGGCGCACAGCGCGACCTCAATTTCCACGGGGCGGGGCGCCAGCTTCAGCACGGCGGCGGTGATGACGCCGAGCGTGCCCTCGGCCCCCACGAAAAGCTGGCGCAGGCAGTAGCCCGTGTTGTCCTTGCGCAAAGCCCGCAGCCCGTCCCACACCTGCCCGTCCGGCAGCACGACCTCCAGCCCCAGCACCAGGTCCCGCGCGTTGCCGTAGCGCAGCGTGTTGTTGCCCCCGGCGTTGGCCGACAGGATGCCGCCGACCTGCGCCGTGCCCTCCGAGCTGATCGACAGCGGCAGCAGGCACCCGGCCGCCGCCGCCGCGTCCTGCGCTGTTCGCCACGGCACCCCGGCCTCCGCCACCATGGTCATGTCGAGGGGATCGACCGCCCGCACCCGGTTCATCCGTGCCAGCGACAGCACGACCTGACGCCCGTCCTCGGACGGCGTGGCGCCGCCCACCATGCTGGTGTTGCCCCCCTGCGGCACCACCGGCACCCGCCGCTCCGCGCACAGCCGCACCACCGCCGCAAGCTCCGAAGTGTCCGCCGGGCGCACCACCGCAGGGGTGCGGCCCCGGTACAGCCGGCGCCAGTCCTCGCAGTACGCCGCGGTGTCGGTGGGTGCCGTGAGCAGCCCGCGCTCCCCCACCGCGGCGCGCAGCGCGCCCAGCAGGTCGAGGTCGAGGTCGGGCGGAAGCGGCGTGTCGGGCATGGTCGGGTCCCTGGAAACCGAACGGGGAAACTGGCCGGGCGGCGGATGCTAACCTACGCCCCGCAATATGGCGAAGCCCGGCCCCTTGCGAACCCTCCCGGAACCTGGTCTCGCGGGCGGGTCGGCTCAGGCCAGCCGCTCCACCCGCCGCGCCAGCCGGTGTGCGGGCCGCTCGACCACCCGGTAGAACACCCACGCCGCCAGCAGGCTGGCCAGCACCCCGATGCCCCAGATCACGGCGGAGGGCAGCCGTCCGTGCAGCCCGTGCTGCAGCGCCGCCAGCACCGGGATGTGGACAAGGTAAAGGCTGAAGGAGACCGTCCCCAGGAACCGCAGCGCCGGGTGGTGCAGCGCCCGCCGCAGCAGGCCGGGCTGCAGGGCGAGCCAGATCAGCAGCGCGGAGGCGATGAAGGTGGCGTAGTCGCTGCCGTCCCGGCACAGGCCCAGCACGGCGAGCAGGCCCAGCGCGGTCAGCCAGCGGTCCGCCGGCACCCGCGCCGCGCCGCCGATCTCAAGCGCCATGCCGAGGACGAAGGGCAGCGAGAAGTAGAGCGTCGCCCGCGCGGTCCCGAGGAGGGTGTCGCCGACATACGTGATCGAGCCGTACGCGCCGATGGCCCAGCTCGACGCCGCCATGGCCGCAAGCACCAGCGACGCCGTGCCCCGGACCCCAAGCACCGGCGCCGCGAGCAGCAGCGGGAGCAGCATGGAGAAGCGCCACTCGTGCACCAGGCTCCACAGCGCGTTGTTGAACGTGTAGCCGCCGCCCAGCGCAAGCAGGGACCCCTGCAGCGCGACCGAGGCCGCGTCCGGCGGGTATGCCCAGACGCCGCCCCTCAGCCACTCCGCCTCGCCGGGCCAGGCGCCGTCGAAGGACAGCAGGTAGAGCGCCACGGACAGCGCCACCGACCCCGCGACCGGCAGGCACAGCCGCACCGTGCGCTGCGCCGCCCACACCGCCCACGACCGCAGCGACAGCGCGAAGCCCCGGTCGCGCAGCGCCTTGGTCAGCACGAAGCCGCTCAGCATGAAGAAGAACATCACCGCCGGGCGCCCGGTCCGGATCGGCTGCAGCGGCGAGGCGCCCAGCCAATGCGCGAGCCGCCCGCCCATCAGCCCGGCGGACTGCAGGCTGTGGTGCAGCAGCACGGCGACGGCCGCGAGGCCGCGCAGCGCATCGAGTTCCCCCCGGCGCCGGCCCGGCGCCGCACCCCACGCGCCCGCGCGCCCGGCGCGCGCGGCGTCCCTGTCCGTATGGATGCTGGGCTGGTCCCCCGGCACGGGGGGATGATCGGTCGAGACGCTGTGCCGCGGGGTCATGCGGGCCTGATACAACAGAAACGCCCGGGCCGAAGCGGTTTTCTCGGCCCGGGGTTCACGCCGTCAGCGCCGCCCGCCCCCGCGCCACCTCGCTCATCCTCGTCTCCGCCGCCGGCGTCATCCGGCGCACGTGCTCGCGCAGGCACACCACCATGGTGAACAAGTACCAGACCAGCGGCTCGAAGCTGATGTCGATGAAGTTGCCGCAGGCCAGCAGCACGGCCATGGTGATCTGCAGCGCCTTGGCCAGGTCATGCGCCCACGCCTGCGCCGGCTGCCGCGCCGTGAGCCGGATCACCCGGCCGAGCGAGGCGAACAGCACCACGATCAGCAGCCCGTACAGGACCAGGCCGGGGTAGCCGTGCTCCCCCAGCACCGCGAAGAAGATGTTGTGGAACGCCCGCCCGACCTGCTCCTGCGCCGGCAGGCTCGGGTTGCTGCTGTCGATGACGATGCGGTTGGTCATCCACACCCGGAACCCGCCGCCGAACGGGTGCTGCGCCACGTAGCCGAGCGTCCAGCGCCACACCAGGATGCGGACCTGCGCCGACCCTTCGCTCGCGTAGTCCTCGATGGTGCTGATCCGCTCCGTCCACTTGTCCGACGTCACCGCGAACAGCCCGGCGCCCACCACCGCCGACGCCAGCAGGAACGCCCCCTTGCGCTTCGAGCGCAGGAACATCGCGGCCCCCAGCACGCCCAGGCCCACGATGGCGGTGCGCGCGAACGTGCCGATGGACGCGAACAGCCCGCCATACGCCGTCCCAAGATACACCAGGTCCCGGACGCGCCCCCGCGGCAGCAGCAGCGAATGCCGGCGCAGCGTCAGCAGCAGCGGCAGGAGCATGATGCCGATGGTCGCCACCGCGCTGCTCTCCGACAGCCAGATCACGTTGGAGCCGACCAGGCCGAGCGACTGCCCGTAGCCGCCGCCAGAGATCACCGTCTTCACCGCCCAAGGCAGGATGTGCGCGGCCATCGAGAAGACATAGACGTGCGCGAACGCCTCGATCTGCACCCGCGAGCGGACGACGAACGGGATGAACGCCGCGAACATCAGCGCCTTGAACGCCACGTCCCACTTCGCCCAGCCCGCCTCCGGCACCGCCGCCCAGGACGTGGTCGCGGTGATCCACAGGCCGATGCCGAGGAACAGCAGCGTCGGCAAGGTGATCCGCGGCGGCGCCCGCCGGTCCAGCAGCAGGTAGGCCGCCACCGCCGCAGCCCCCATGACGAAGGCGACCGGGATGAAGGACAGCGGCGACCAGCCCAGGTACTGCGGGCCGAACAGGTCCACCCACACGTAGCCCAGCGACAGCACGAACGGCGCCATGGTGCCGAGCGTGAGGAAGCTCACATAGGTCAGGATGATGGCGAGGTCGCGCATGGGGCCTCAGCGCCGCGCCTGCGCCGGGGGGGCGCATGGCCGGGCGGCTCCGTGGGCGCTGTCTTCTCGAACCACGGACGCTTCGCGTCCAGCATGGCGGCCCGGGCAACGACATAGACGACCATCGCCAGGCTGAACAGGATGCAGAGGTTGTTGATCATCGCGGCCTCGCGGGCATGGCGGGCGGTGCCGGCTTCAAGGCTGGCTGCACAAACATTGCGATAATACAACTAACACCCGCCGCCGCCCGCTGCAGCCGGTCGTTGATCGCAAGCCCCAGCCCTTCCGCCGGCACCGGCATCGCCGCGATCCCCGTCAAGC
>CAXTTB010000154.1:0-467 GCA_964246905.1 uncultured Acetobacteraceae bacterium
GGCCAGGATCGCGGCGCAGGCGGCCGGCAGCCTTGAGGCGGATGCGCGTCGGCGTCTTTGCCGCCGGGCTGTGCACGTTCCTCAACCTGTATTCGACCGAGGCACTGCTGCCGACGCTGGCAGAGGAGTTCGGCGCCAGCCTGCCGCGCCCCGGGCTGACCGTCACCGCGCCCTTGATCGCGGTGGCGCTGGTGGCGCCGTTCGTCGGCGGCATCTCGGACGTGCTGGGCCGGCGGCGGCTGATCCTGGGCGCCAGCCTCGCCTTGTCGGCGCCGACGCTGCTTGCGGCCTGGGCGCCGGGGCTGGACTGGCTGATCCTGTGCCGGTTCGCCCAAGGGTTGCTGCTGCCGTTCATCTTCGCCGTGACAGTCGCCTTCATCGCCGAGGAGTGCACGGGGGCCGAGGCCGTGCGCGTCACCGGGGTTTACGCCGTCGGCACCATCGTGGGCGGCTTCTCCGGGCGATTC
>CAXTTB010000154.1:477-7795 GCA_964246905.1 uncultured Acetobacteraceae bacterium
GCGCGGGGGGTAGCGCGGGGGCGCGGCCGGCGTCGCCGGGGGCCCGCCCGGGGCGCGGCGGGCGCGGCCAGTGGGACGGGTTCGCGGACCAGTTCGGCAACCCACAGGTGATGGCGACCTGCGCCGTGGGCTTCGCGGTGCTGTTCTCGATGGTCGCGACCTTCACCTACGCCAACTTCTACTTGGCCGGGCCGCCGTTCAGCCTGGGTCCGGCGCAGCTCGGCTCGGTGTTCGTCGTGTACTTGCTGGGCGTCGTGGCGGCGCCGGTCGCGACGCGGCTGGCGCTGCGGTTCGGGCGGCGGCGCACGGTGCTGCTGTCGGCGGCGGCCGGATCGGGCGGGCTGCTGCTGACCTTGCTGCCGTGGCTGCCGGGCGTCGTGCTCGGCCTGGCCTTTGCGGCGGCGGGCATCTTCACCGAGCAGGTGCTGTCCCTCGGCTACGTCGCCGCCGCGGCCCGGCGCTCGCGGCCCACGGCGGTCGGGCTGTATGTCACCTGCTACTACGTGGGCGGCAGCCTGGGCGGGGTGCTGCCGGCCAGCATCTGGCATCATTTGGGGTGGCCCGGCTGCGTGGCGCTCGTCCTGGCGGTGCAGGGCGCGGCCACGCTGGTGACGCAGACCGCCTGGCCCGCTCACCCGCCTTTACCTTCCGCCACGGCGCCCCAACCTTGAGGGCAGCAGCTTGAGGAATGCCCCCGCATGAACGTCTATGTCGATCCGTCCTTCGAAAAGTTCGCCATCGGTCAGCCGGTGTCCCGCAAGGAGGACCCGGTGCTGCTGCGCGGCGAGGGCCGGTACAGCGACGATTTGAGCCTGCCGGGCCAGGCTTACGCGGCGATGGTGCGGAGCCGTCACGCCCACGGCGTCTTGCGCGGCGTGGACCTGGCGGAAGCGCGGTCGATGCCGGGCGTGCTGGGCGTCTATGCGGCGGCTGACCTCCAGGCGGGCGGCATCGGCGCCATGCCGGCGGCGCGCGGCAAGAACCGCGACGGCTCCCCCACGCCCCGCCCGGCGCAGATGCCGCTGGCGGAGGCCAAGGTGCGCTTCGTCGGCGATCCCGTCGCGTTCGTGGTGGCGGAAACGCCCAAGCAGGCGCGGGACGCCGCGGAGGCCGTGCTGCTGGACATCGACCCCCTGCCCGCCGTGACCAGCGCCCGCGCCGCGGACGAACCCGGCGCACCCGTGCTGCACGAGGAGGCGCCGGGGAACCTCGCGATGGATTACCACCACGGGGACAGCGCCGCCGTGGCCGCCGCCTTCGCGCGGGCGGCCCATGTCACGCGCCTGCGGATCAGCAACAGCCGCATCGTCGTCAGCGCGCTGGAGCCGCGCTCGGCCCTCGCCGACCACGACCCTGCGACGGGACGCTTCACCTTGCGGCTCGGCTGTCAGGGCGTGTTCGGGATGCGCGAGGCGCTCAAGGACGTGCTGGGCGTGCCAGTGGAGAAGCTGCGCGTGCTGACCGGCAACGTCGGCGGGTCGTTCGGGATGAAGGCGTCGGTGTATCCGGAATACCCCTGCCTGCTGCACGCCGCCCGCGCGCTGGGCCGCCCGGTGAAGTGGACGGACGAGCGGTCCGACAGCTTCCTGTCCGACAGCCACGGGCGCGACCACGAGGTGGACGCGGCGCTGGCGCTGGACGCCGAGGGCCGGTTCCTGGCGATCCGCGTCGAGGGCTACGGCAACCTCGGCGCCTATCTCAGCAACGCGACGACCATCCCGCCGACGGTGAACACCATGAAGAACATGGTGGGCGTGTATGCGACGCCGCTGATCGAGGCGTCGGCGCGCTGCGTGTTCACCAACACCACGCCGGTCGGGCCGTATCGCGGCGCCGGGCGGCCGGAGGGCAACTACTACATGGAGCGGCTGGTGGATGCCGCCGCCGCCGAAATGGGCATCGACCGGGTGGAGCTGCGCCGCCGCAACCACATCCGGCCGGAGCAGATGCCGTACGACGCGCCGTCCGGCATGGCCTATGACAGCGGCGACTTCCCGGCGATCCTGGAAAAGGCGCTGGCGATGGCCGACTGGGACGGCTTCGCCGCCCGGCGCGCGGACAGCCGCCGCCGGGGCAAGCTGCGCGGGCGCGGCGTCGGCCAGTACCTGGAAGTGACCGCGCCGCCGACGCAGGAGATGGGCGGCATCCGCTTCGAGCCGGACGGCACGGTGACGATCATCACCGGCACGCTGGACTACGGCCAGGGCCATGCCTCGCCCTTCGCCCAGGTGCTGTGCGACCGGCTAGGCATCCCGTTCGACCGGGTGCGGCTGCTGCAGGGCGACAGCGACGCGCTGATCGCCGGCGGCGGCACCGGCGGGTCCAAGAGCATGATGGCGAGCGGCGCCGCCATCGTGGAAGCGAGCGCGCTTTGCATCGAGCAGGGTCGCCGCATCGCCGCCCATGCCCTGGAGGCGGCGGCCGACGACGTCGAGTTCGAGCGCGGGCGCTTCATCATTGCCGGCACCGACCGCGGCGTCGGCATCCTGGAGCTTGCTGAACAGTTGCGCGCCGGCATGGCTCTGCCGCCGGGCGTGCCGGCGACGCTCGACGTGCGGCACATCCACGAGGCTGCGCCGTCCGCCTTCCCCAACGGCTGCCATGTGGCGGAGGTCGAGGTCGATCCGGACACCGGCGTCGCCGCCGTGGTGCGCTACAACATGGTCAACGACTTCGGCGTGCTGATCAACCCGATGCTGGTGGAGGGCCAGGCGCATGGCGGCATCGTGCAGGGCATCGGCCAGGCGCTGATGGAGGCGACGGCGTATGACGAGGACGGGCAGCTCATGACCGGCTCCTTCATGGACTACGCCCTGCCCCACGCCGCGGACGCGCCGCGCTTCGCGTTCCAGAGCCACCCGGTCCCCGCCCGCACCAACGTGCTGGGCGTGAAGGGCTGCGGGGAGGCCGGGTGCGCCGGGGCGCTGCCGGCGGTGATGAACGCGCTGCTGGACGCGCTGGCGGAGATGGGCGTGCGCCACATCGACATGCCGGCGACGCCGCAGCGGGTCTGGGCGGCGATGCAGGCGGCGCGGGCGGACTAAGCAGCCTTGTGCAAGTTGGGACACGCCTGCTCAGGATTGTAGGGCGGATCAGCGAAGCGCCATCCGCCTTCCGTCCGCACCGCCCGGTGGCGCATGGCGCTCCGCTTATGCGCCCTACGTGTCCGGGCCAGACGCGGAGCGTCAGTTCGAGTTGGCCCAGTCATCCATGGCCCAAGCTGCGAAAGGCTGCTTAGACGCCCAGCCCGGCGCCGCCTTGCAGCTCCGCGGGTTCAAGTCGGAAGCTGCAAGGTTCGGTTTCGCATCGTCCACCGAAAGCCGGGCTGCGTGGCAAGGCGCATTCAATGCGGGCGGGAGCGCAGGATTGAACACCCTGCGTTCCCGCGCCTTGTTAAAGAGATGCGTCCCGACATTCGAGTGCACGCGCCCGATGCCAATGCTCGTCGGCCCGCCCATCGGGGCAACCCTCTTGCTGCCATAGGAAGTAGGCGCGCTCGCAAATGCGCTGCTCGGTCGTATCCAGCTTCTGGAGCTTCAGCTCCAGGACATCGGCGTATGGCGTGAGCGGCCCGCCCCGGCTGACATGCGGCCTCGCGTGCAGCGCGTCGGCTTCGGTTTCCGGCACAAGCTGAGCGGCAAGCTTCAAAGCTTCATGCTCGGGATCAATGGCCCTTGGGACGCCATCCTGGTCCTCGACGGCAATGGGGAAGACGTGCAGGACCGTGCCCCTGCTGTTCAGCACGTCAACCAGACAATCCTTCATGTTGCATCCCTCGTGGCGGCTCTCACACCGGAAGGAATACAGGAAAGAGCGTCTTCCAACGGGACGGGATTTGTCACAAAATTTGAGGCTCTGTTAAGGTCGCCTGAGACCCCTCCAGTCCGCAGCCTGCATGGGTGCTCAAGGGGCATTCCTCCCTAGATTTACGCCCCGTCTTTGGCCAGACTGCCGCTTATGCAAACCGAAGCCGTGCTCGACCACATCGAAGCCACCCTGGACGCCGCGCGGGAGCGGTGGTTCGACTTCCTGCGCATCCCGAGCGTCAGTTCACAGCCGGCCCACGCCGCCGATTGCGGCGCCGCGGCGGTTTGGATGCGCGACCAGCTTGCCGCGATGGGGTTCGAGGCGGCGCTGCACCCGACGCCGGGCCATCCGGTCGTGCTGGGCCGCCACCCCGGCCCGGGCGGGGACGTGCCGCACCTGCTGTTCTACGGCCATTACGACGTGCAGCCGGCGGAGCCGCTGGAGCTGTGGACCCGTCCGCCGTTCGACCCGGCCCTGACCGACGGGCCGCACGGTCCCCGCGTCGTCGCCCGCGGCGCAGTGGACGACAAGGGCCAGGTCATGATGTGGCTGGAGGCGCTGCGCGCCTGGCACGCGGTGCACGGCACCCTCCCCGTCCGCGTCACCGCGCTGATCGAGGGTGAGGAAGAGGTCGGCAGCCCCAACCTGGACCGCTTCCTGGCCGAGCACGCCGATGAGCTGCGCGGCGACGTGACGATCATCAGCGACACCGGCATGTGGGACATCGACACCCCGGCGCTGACCACGCGGCTGCGCGGGATGGCCTATATGCAGGTGGTCATCCACGCGGCGAACCGCGACCTGCATTCCGGCATCTTCGGCGGCTCGGCGCTGAACCCGATCAACCTGCTGGCCCGCATCCTGGGCGAGCTGCACGATGCGGACGGGCGCGTGCAGTTGCCGGGCTTCTACGACGGCGTGCGGGAGGTGCCGCAGTCCCTGCAAGGTGACTGGGCGGCGCTGGGCTTCAATGAGTCCGAGTTCCTCGGCAGCATCGGGCTGAGCGTGCCGAGCGGGGAGCGCGGGCGCAGCGGGCTGGAGCGGATGTGGGCACGCCCGACCGCGGACGTGAACGGCATCTGGGGTGGCTACCAAGGGCCGGGCAGCAAGACCGTGATCGCGGCGGAGGCCGGGGCCAAGGTGTCCTTCCGCCTGGTGCCCGGCCAGGACCCGGCGGCGGTGGTGCGGTCCTTCCACGAATTCGTGCAGTCCAGGCTGCCGGCCGACGCCCGGGCGGAGATCACCGGAGGTGCTACGCCTGCTGTGGAAGTTCCAGCCGATAGCCGCTTCGTGCAAGCGGCGCAGGATGCGCTGGCGGAGGAATATGGCCGCCCCGCGGTGCTGATCGGCAGCGGCGGCAGCATCCCCGTGGTGGAAAGCCTGCACCGCCTGCTCGGCATGGACAGCGTGCTGATGGGCTTCGGGCTGGACGACGACCAGGTGCACAGCCCAAACGAGAAGTTCGAGTGGCGCTGCTTCCACAAGGGCCTGCGCTCGCACGCCCGGCTGCTGGGCAAGCTGGCCGGCTGACTCCGGGTTAAGGGAGCAGCGCCCGGGCGATGGCCCGCCACTCCTCGTCGAGCGGCCCGGCGGCAACCGGCCTACCCGCCCGGCCATACCAGTAGCCGGCGTTCTCCCCGTCGCCCTCCACGCGGTGCAGGTAGGCGTGCACCCAGGCGGCGGGTGCGCCGTCATCGGCCTGGGCAACCTCATGCGCCCTGGTCCAGTCGTCGCGGGCGGCCCACCAGAGCGCCTGGATGGCGGCGCTCCCCTCCGGCGGTTCGGGCGCGGCGCGGAGTTCGTCTGGGGTCATGGTGCAGCCTTGGATCGTGTGACGGGCGCCTGGTGACGTTCCCGTTATTTCTGACCAAAGCACGGTTGACCCGCGTTCACCAGCGGGCCATCGCAACGATATGTCCCATATGTTCCGACGCTTCGAAAACCTGATCGACCCCACCCGCACGCCTATCGAGGCGCCACCGCCGCAAGGGCTGCTGGCGTTCTTCTGGCATTATGCCCGGCAGGTGCGCGGCCCCATCGCCGGGCTGTTCGTGGGCGGGCTGTTCGTGGCGTTGCTGGACGCCTCGATCCCCATCTGCATCGGCCGGGTCGCCGGGCTGGTCGCGACGCCGCCGCCGGGCGGGCTGCTGCGGGACGCCTGGCCGCAACTGGCGGTGATGGGCCTGATCGTGCTGGTGCTGCGGCCCTGCATGGTGGCTGTGCAGGCCATGCTGGTCAACCAGGCGATCAACCCCGGGTTCAGCAACCTGATCCGCTGGCAGAGCCATTGGAACGTCGTGCGGCAGTCCTGGACGTATTTCCAGAACGACTTCGCCGGGCGCATCGCCAACCGCGTGCTGCAGACTGGCCCGGCGCTGCGCGAGGTGATCGTCAGTGCGGTCGATTCGGTCTGGTACATCATCGTGGTGGGCGGCAGCGCCGTGACCGTGCTGGCTTCGACTGACTGGCGCCTGGCGCTGCCGATCCTCGCCTGGTTCGCGACCTACGCGGTGCTGCTGCGGGCCTTCGTGCCCCGGCTGCGCGACCGTTCGCGCCATGTGGCGGAGGTGCGGTCCGGCCTCACCGGGCGGATCGTCGATGCCTACACCAACATCCTGACCGTCAAGCTGTTCGCCAAGCCGCGTGACGAGGACGCCTTCGTGCGGGAGTCGGTGGACGAGCACACCGCGGCGTTCCGCGCGCAGACGCGGATGATCTCGACCTTGATCCTGTCGCTGACCGCGATGAACGCGGTCCTGCTGGTCGGCATGGCGGCGCTCGCGGTCACGCTGTGGTCGGAGGGGCGCATCGCGGTCGGGCTGGTGGCCACGGCGATGACGCTGGCCTGGCAGATCACCAACACCGCCGGCTGGGTCGCCCGCAGCGTCACCGCGATCTTCGAGAACGTCGGCCTGGTGCAGGACGGGATGCGCTCCATCGCCGTGCCGCGGCAGATGCCGGACCGGCCCGGCGCCACGGACCTGCAGCTCATGGCCGGAGAGATCCGCTTCGAGGACGTGCAGTTCGGCTACGGCGCGGCCCGCGGCGTGCTGCACGGGATCAGCCTCGACGTCGCGCCGGGCGAGCGGATCGGCCTGGTCGGCGCGTCCGGCGCGGGGAAGTCCACCCTGGTGAACCTGCTGCTCGGCTTCTACACGCCGGAGGCCGGGCGCATCCTGATCGACGGCCAGGACATCGCCGGCGTGACCCAGGAGACGCTGCGGGCGGAGATCGCCATGGTGACGCAGGACACGTCGCTGCTGCACCGCTCGATCCGCGACAACATCCGCTACGGCCGCCCCACCGCGACGCAGGCCGAGGTGGAGGCGGCAGCCCGGCGGGCGCAGGCGCACGACTTCATCCTCCAGCTTGAGGACTGGCAGGGCCGCCGCGGCTATGACGCGCATGTGGGGGAGCGCGGGGTGAAGCTGTCCGGCGGGCAGCGGCAGCGGGTCGCCATCGCCCGCGTGATCCTGAAGGACGCGCCGATCCTGGTGCTGGACGAGGCGAC
>CAXTTB010000155.1:0-7790 GCA_964246905.1 uncultured Acetobacteraceae bacterium
CGGCCAGCCGCACCACCTGGCGCTCGATGTCCGCACCACGCTGCTGGACGCGCTCCGCACCCATATCGGCCTCACGGGGTCGAAGAAGGGCTGCGACCACGGCCAGTGCGGCGCCTGCACGGTGCTGGTGGACGGGCACGCCACGCTGGCCTGCCTCACGCTCGCCGCCATGGTGCGCGGCCCCGTGACCACCATCGAGGGCGTGGCCAGCCCGGACGGCGCGCTGCATCCCATGCAGCAGGCGTTCATCGACCAGGACGCCTTCCAGTGCGGCTACTGCACGCCGGGGCAGATCGTCTCGGCCATCGCCTGCGTGCAGGGCGGCCACGCCGGGTCGGACGCCTCGATCCGCGAGTACATGAGCGGCAACCTGTGCCGCTGCGCCGCCTACCCGCATATCGTCGCCGCGATCAACCAGGCCAAAGACGGCATGGGGAGGGCCTGAGCCGATGCGCCCGTTCACCCTCGACCAAGCGGCCTCCGCGCAAGCTGCCGTGGCCGCTGCCCGCCCCACCGTCGCCGGGCCGCGCGTCCCGCCCACCGCGGCGCCGGCGCAGTTCATCGCAGGCGGCACGCAGATGCTCGACCTGATGAAGCTCGACGTGATGCAGCCCGAGCGGATGGTCGATATCAACGCCCTCGCCGCGTCGCACGGCCGCATCGAGGTCCGGCCCGACGGCCTGCATCTCGGCGCGCTGGTCCGCATGAGCGAGGCGGCGGCGCACCCGGCCGTCCAACGCGACTACCCGGTGATCGCCGAGACGCTGCTGATGGCCGCAAGCCCGCAGCTCCGCAACATGGCGAGCCTCGGCGGCAATGTCCTGCAGCGCACCCGCTGCACCTACTTCCGCGACACCGGCTGGACCCAGTGCAACAAGCGCGAACCCGGCAGCGGCTGCGCGGCGCTGGACGGCGTGAACCGCAAGCACGCGGTGCTGGGGGTGAGCGACAAGTGCATCGCCGCCTACTCCGGGGACTTCGCCCAGGCGCTGGTGGCGCTGGGTGCGGAGGTGCAGACGGCCGGGCCGAACGGGTCCCGCACCATTGCTTTCGCCGACCTGCACACCGGGTCCGACAACCCGCACATGGAGACGGTGCTGGCGCCGGGCGAGCTGATCACCGGGTTCTGCGTGCCGGCGGGGCCTTGGACCCGGCGCTCCGCCTACGTGAAGGTGCGCGACCGCGAGTCCTACGCCTATGGCCTGGCAACGGCCGCCGTCGCGCTGGACGTCCAGGGCGGGGTGGTGCGGGAGGCGCGCATCGGCCTCGGCGCCGTGTCCTACAAGCCCTGGCGGGCGCACGAGGCGGAGGCCGCATTGCGCGGCAAGCCGCTGAACGAGGACACCGCTGCCGCCGCGGCGCAGGCCGCCTTCGCCAACGCCCGCCCGCGCCAGGACAACGCCTACCTGATCGACCTGGGCCGCCGCACCCTGGCGCGCGCCCTCATGCAAGCCGGCCGGATGGAGGCCTGAGATGCTCGACGCCACCGAAATCCAAACCATGCCGCAGGGCGCCCCGCCGAGTGCTGCCAAGCCGGAGATCGGCGCCGCGACCTCCCGCGTCGATGGCCGGCTGAAAGTCACCGGGGCCGCGCGCTACGCCTCCGACCTCTACGGCGGCGCCAACCCGGCGCACGCCTACCTCGCCACGAGCACCATCGCCCGCGGCCGCATCACCCGTCTGGACGAGGCGGAGGCGCGCAAGGTGCCGGGCGTGCTCGACATCCTCACCTACCGGAACGTCGGCGACCGGGTGAAGCCCGGCAAGATCTTCTCCCAGAAGGGCTACATGGGCAGCAGCATGGCGCCGCTCGCCTCCGACCGGGTGCTGCACGACGGGCAGATCGTGGCGCTCGTCGTCGCGGAGACGTTCGAAGGAGCGCGGGAAGCGGCGAACCGGCTGCACATCGAGTATGCGGCGGAAACGCCGTCGGCCACCTTCGACAGCCCGGGCCTTGAGACCATCTCCGCCGTGGCGGCGTCCCGTGAGGGCGAGCAGCCCGGCGAGGACAAGCCCCATGTCGGCGACGCCCAGGCCGCCCTCGCCTCAGCCCCGGTCACGGTGGACCAGCACTACGCGACGCCGACCCAGCACCACAACGCCCTGGAGCTGTTCACCACCACCTGCGCCTGGGCCGATGGCAAGCTGACGGTGTGGGAGCCGTCGCAGAACATGTACGGGTTCCAGAACGGCCTGGCCGAGCAGCTCGGCATCCAGCCCTCCGACGTCCGGGTGATCTCGCCTTACGTCGGCGGCGCGTTCGGCTCGCGCGGGTCGCTGACCCAGCGCACCGCGCTCGTGGCGCTGGCGGCGCAGCGGGTGCGCCGCCCGGTGCGGCTGGAGACGACGCGCAGCCAGGGCTTCACCACGGCGACCTACCGGGCCGAGACCCGGCACCGCATCCGGCTGGGCGCCAACCCCGACGGCAAGCTGCAGGCGCTGATCCATGAGGGCTGGGAGGTCAGCTCCCGCCCGGACAACTACAAGGTGGCCGGCACCGACGCCTCCACCCGGCTCTACGCCTGCCCGAACGTCGATTCGGAGGTGTACATCGTCCACGCCGACCGCAACACGCCGGGCTTCATGCGCAGCCCGCCGGAAGTGCCGTACCTGTTCGCGCTGGAATCGGCAATGGACGAGCTGGCGGTGGCGCTGCACATGGACCCGGTCGAGCTGCGCCGGGTCAACGACACGATGCAGGAGCCGATCAAGGGCCTGCCCTACACCTCCCGCGCCCTGATGCCGTGCTTCGACGCGGCTGCCCGCGCGTTCGGCTGGGAGAAGCGCGACCCGCGGCCCGGCTCGATGCGGGACGGCGATTGGATGGTCGGATGGGGCTGCGCCACCTCGATATACCCGACCGTGATGGGGCCGGCCACGGCGCGGGTGATCCTGACGCCGCAGGGGAGCGTGCGGGTGCAGACGGCAGGGCACGAGATCGGCACCGGCATCACCACCGTGCTCGCGCTCACCGCGGTCTCCAACCTGGGCATCGGCATCGACAAGGTGGCCGTCGAGGTCGGCGACACCGAGCTGCCGCCCGCCCCGGTCGCCGGAGGCTCCAACAGCACGGCGAGCATCGCGACGGTGGTGGCCAAGGCCTGCGAGCAGATCCGCGCCCGCATCGCCGGGGCGGCCGTCGCGGCGGAGGACGGCCCGTTCCACGGCATGGACCCGGCCCACCTGGTGCTGGCCGACGGCGCCCTGCGCGCCCCGGACGGCCCATCCGAGCCGCTGGAGGCCGCGATGGGCCGTGCGGCCGGCGGCGCCATCGAGGCCTATGCCGAGAACATCCCGCATGGCATCCCTGACGGGGCGCTGAAGAAGCTGTATCAAGGCCAGGCCACGCTGATGGGCGGCGCCCGGATGAAGGACCGGATGCAGTTCGCCTTCGGCGCGCAGTTCGTCGAGGTTCGGGTCAACATGCGGACGCGGGAAGTCCGGGTGCCGCGCGTGGTCGGCGCCTACGCCGCCGGGCGCATCGTCAACCCGAAAGCGGCGAAGAGCCAGTTGATGGGCGGCCAGATCTGGGGCATCAGCGCCGCCCTGCACGAGGCGACGGAGATCGACCGCCGGGCCGCGCGCTACACCAACGCCGACCTGGCGGAGTACCTGATCCCGGTGAACGCCGACATGCAGGAGGTCACGACGATCCTGCTGCCGGAGCAGGACGCCGAGATCAACCCCATGGGCATCAAGGGCATCGGCGAGCTGGGCAACGTCGGGCTGAACGCGGCGGTGGCGAACGCCGTGTTCCATGCGACGGGCGTGCGGGTGCGCGAGCTGCCGATCCGGATCGAGAAGCTGCTGGACGCCTCAGCCGTCCCCGCCTGACAGCGCAGGCTCCGGCACAACCAAGCGGCGCAACGCCTCGATGGCTGCATCGGGTTCCAGGCGGTCCCGCTGCGTTTGCCCGGCGTGCGCCAGCGCGATCCGTCCGTCTTGGGCGATCACGAAGGTGGACGACCGCGGCAGGCGCCAATCGCCGGTGCCATTGATGCGCGGCAAATCGTGCCCTAGCCGGAGGTACAACGGCCGGATGACCCCCGGCAGGTCGGCCATGATGCCGTAGCGGTCCGACACGGCGCCGCCGGGGTCGGACAGCACGGAATAGGCCAGCAGGTCGCGCTCCGCCACCATGCCGCAGACATCGACGCGCTGCAGGGACACCACCAGCAAGTCGCCTCCGGCGTCGTGCAGCTTCGGCAGCGCCTGCTGCCAGGCGCGGAGCGACAAGGTGCAGAACGGGCACCAGCCGCCGCGGACGAACAGCAGCACGACCGGGCCGAGCGCGAGGCGGTCTGCGAGGCTGACCTTAACCTTGTTCTGGTCGAGGAGGGAGAACCCGGGCGCGAGATCGCCGGGTTGCGGCATGGCCCGCAGTGCCGCGGCATCGGCCATCTCCAGGTCGGCAAGGCACAGCGCCTCAAGGTCCGCCGGCGCCATGCGGCTCTGCATGCCCTGGTAGAACCTTTGAAGCTGTTCGCTCAGGGATAGCTGACCCTCGCCCATCGCTTGCCTCCGATATATTCGTTGTCGCAAAGATGGCTTATGTTGACATGTTTGAGAAGCTGGCGGCCCCGGTAACATTCATGCACAGAGATTTGAAGCGGGGGAGTTGAAGCGGTGGATTTGCTGGCGGGCCTACGCACCTTTGTCCGGGTCGCGGAATCCGGGTCGTTCTCGGCGGTGGCGCGGGAGATGGGCGCGACGCAGCCCGCCGTGTCCCGCCAGATCAGCGCCCTGGAACAGCATTTGGACGCCCGGCTGATCCAGCGCACCACCCGTAGCCTGACGCTGACGGAGGACGGGCGCGACCTCTTGGACCATGCGCGCCGGGTGCTGGACTGCGTGGAGGAGGCGGAAACCGCGGTCGGCCGCCGCCAGGGCGCCCCGAGCGGCCTGGTCCGCATCGCGGCGCCCGCGACCTTCGGGCGGCTCTACGTCGCGCCGCGTATGCGCCGGCTGCTGGACCGCTATCCCGAGATGTCGGTCGAGCTGCACATGTCGGACAGCGTGACCGACATGATCGCGGAGGGGATCGACCTCGCCATACGCGGCGGTCAGATCCATGAATCCAGCCTGGTGGCCCGGCGCATCGGCTCCTCGGCCCGGGTCGTCGTGGCGTCCGCCGAGTACCTGGAGCGCAACGGCACGCCGGCGCAGCCGTCCGACCTCGCGCGGCATTCCTGCATCGCCTTCCTGCAAGGCGCCACGCCGAACGAGTGGCGGTTCAACGGGCCGGGCGGCGCAGTGGCCGTGGGCATCGCCGGGCGCTTCCGCACCGACAGCACGGAGGCGGTGCGGGAGGCGGTCGCGGCCGGCCTCGGCCTGGCGCTCGGTCCTGCCTGGGTGTTCGGCGACGACCTGACCAACGGGCGGGTGCGGCCCGTGCTGCAACGCTACCAGGCGGAGCAGGTGTCGATCCACGCGGTGTATCCGTCCCGCCGCCACCTGGCGCCGCGGACGCGGGCGGTGATCGACTTCCTGCTGGACGAGTTCCGCCTCGACCCGGCGATCTCCACCTACGGCGAAACCTGAGCGGCCCATACTTCCCGGCATAGGTGTTGTTCGCTACCGCAACGTTCCGCGGCGCCTGCCCAGTCCGTATGGTGCATGGGTCGGTGGTGTCCTGTCGGAGGCCCGCCGCGCAGGACTGAAGGCCCGCCTATCCCGACGGACCTCCTGTTTGGAGGAGAGACTGACATGAAGACCATCTTGCTTGCCATCCTGGCCGCCACCGCCCTGGCATTGCCCGCCCTCGCCGGCGAGGGCAACGGCGAACCGTTCCCATTGTATGACGCCGGCACGACCACCGCCGCCCGGTCGATGCACACGGACATCGGTTCGAACGCTTACCCGCGCCTGGTGGGCCGGGCAGGCTCGTCGCTCAACCTTTACGCGGCGGGCGTCGTGCCCAGCACCGGGTCTGAGCAGCCGGCCCAGACCATGAACTCGCTGCCGCGCGGGTTCGGGCGCGGGATGCCGGCCTACGCCCAGCCGCTGCCGACGCGGGCGGCCGTGGTCGAGAACAGCATCTACCTGCCGCGGAGCTGACGGCGCCGGGGCGCCTGGAATGCCAGGCGCCCCAGCCTCACGCCAGGCTGGCCGTCACACGAAAAGTCCATACGCCGCCAACCCGCCGCCATATGAAGGTGAGGACTGGCTGGCGTTCAGCGAGGCCGTGACCAAGTAACGCTTGGCAAACGTCTCGACGAAGTTCTTGTCCTTGAACTGCTTGATATCGACCTGGCTGGTGATCGCTTTTTCCTGCGCGTTCAGCGTCTGGTTGACGATCTCCTGCGGGATTCCCAGCGTCGTCGTCACCACCCGGCGCAGCACCGGGTTGCCCAGGATGTCGTCCGCCGTCTTGATGTTGGCCGCCGTTTCGCGGAACGTCAGCGCGTCCGACAGGCCGGGCGTGGTTACGTCGAGCGACTTGCGCCAACTGATCTCGGCATAGGCGCTGGCCACGGTGTCCAGCACCTTGGGGTCTTTCAGGATCGCAAGGCCCTTGGTCGCGAAGCTGTAGGTGGCGGCCGCGGATTTCCAGGCCGTGTTGCTCAGTTGGTTGGCCAGCGACTTCGGATCGCTGGGATTGGACAGCAGGGCCTTGGTGATGAGGCCAGTGGAGCCGACCTGGTCCCCCAGGCCGTTGGCGGTCAGCAGCACCTGCTGCACCGCCGGGTTCGCGAGCAGGGACTTCACGTCCTTGGCACTTGCGACAGCCTTGCGGAAAGCAGCCACGTCGCGCTGCACCTGGGGCGTTTTCGCCTCCGCCGCGATCTGCTTCGCCTGGTTCGTCTCCGCCTGTTTCAGTGCAAGGACGGGGTCGCCGCCCGAGACGCCGCCGGACGAGCCGAACCCATACAGCACGCTGAGGTCAAGCCCGCCGACCGTGCCGCTCATGACACGCCGGACAGCCCGGCTGTGATGTCCTCGTTCACCGCAATCAGGAACGCGAGGTCGGGCGTCGGCTGCTGCATCTCCCGCTGCAGCGCCTTCCCCACCGAGATGATGGACGCCCGCATCGCTTCCGGCAGCGCGTTCGCCGGGTCGCGCAGCAGGTCGCCGACCATCATCCACAGCCGGGTGTTGTCGGCGAGCGCCTTGATCTGGTCCATCGGCGTCCCGTCCAGGGCCGCGCGGAGCGCCCCGGTGACGCGGCGGAACACATCGGCTTCCTGCTCGCGCGGGCTGCGGTGGGCGGACGCGGCGCGGTAGGCGCGGGCGGCTTGGATCTGCTGCTGCATGGCGGTGCTTCCTATTGGCCTATTGAATGGTGGCTTGCGGCTTGGCGCTGCGGCCGAGCACGCTGTCCTCGTGCCGGATGATCCGCCGGGCGAGCTTCAGGGCGGTGTAGCACTGGTCCGCCTCGACGGACGCCAACATGCGGTCCAGGATCTCCCGCACCAGCGCGGAGGTGGTGGCGGTGCGGAAGTCGGCGATGGTGGCGCGCGCCTGTGCGAGGCCGCGGTCACGCTCCTCTCCTGCGCCGATGTAGGCGAGCTGCAGGGCGAAGTAGATGCGGCGGGCCGGGCTGTCGGCGTGCTCCGGGGCCATGATCTGCTTGCCGAACATGAAGCGGGCGTGGGTGGTCAGCTCGACCCGGCTGCGGGTGCGGAAACGGAACGACGCCCCGTTCACGATGATCGCCTCGCCGGCGTGCAGTTCAAGAACTAGGTTCGTCATGCGGGTTTCCCGTGGGTTGAAGGTCCTCAGTCCGAAGGCAGAGAGCCGGGGGGGGGGGGGGGGGGGGGGGGGGGGGGGGGGGGGGGGGGTGGCGGTGG
>CAXTTB010000156.1:0-4087 GCA_964246905.1 uncultured Acetobacteraceae bacterium
TCACCAGGGGCTGTGTGTTGCGAGTGATTATCAACAACGGGCGCGGTGGGCAAGGGCGGCCAGGACAAGGCGATGTCTCGGCTTGAATTTCGGCTTTGACTCTTTGCGGAGCTTGGCGAACGGCCTATCCAGAGATCATGAGGAACGCCAGATCGGTTCCGACGCGACTGACCACAGCTCGCCTTTTGTTGCGAGCGACCATCGCGTCAGATGCAGATCGTGCTTTCGACATCCAATCGGATTGGCACGTCACCCGGATGCTGCGGATGGCGCGCTTTCCCCCTGATCGAGTTGAGATGCATCGCTGGTTCGCCGATCACCAAAGGGAGTGGCGGCTAGGTAAGGCGTATCGCTTCGCCATTGAGCGAGATGGCAGGGTTATCGGATTGATGGACATCGACGAAATCGATGCTGCTTGGGGCGAACTTGGTTATTGGTTTGAGGCGACCGCCTGGGGACGAGGTTATGCCTCAGAAGCGGCGCAAGCAGTTGTCCGCCTTGCTTTCGAGAAGGTAGGGCTACTCGGGCTTCGGTCCGGGCACGCTGAAGACAATGCCGCATCCAGAAAGGTGCTTCTTAAAATTGGGTTTCACAAAATCGATGTAGTCCGGGTGCAATCTCGGTCTAGGAAGGAGAACATCGTCCAGCATCGGTATGCATTGCGTAGCCCCTTTAACAAATAACCGAAGACAGACCGTTCTCCGTTAATTGCAGAAACTCAGATTAAAACACGAATTATCATGAGGCACGCTTGACAGCGGCGCGTCGCATGGTTCCAGTTTGGAGCCGGCTCAGGCGATAGTCTCGGGCCGCCATACAACAAGCCAGGGGAGGCAGCATGTCCGAAGCAGGAGGGACCACGGCCCAGAACAACGGCGAAGCCGGCCCGCTCGACGCGGTGGTGGTCGGCGCCGGGTTCGCCGGGCTATACATGCTGCACCGGCTGCGCGGTCTGGGCCTGTCGGCCCGGGTGTTCGAGGCCGGGCATGACGTGGGCGGCACCTGGTACTGGAACCGCTACCCCGGCGCGCGCTGCGACGTGGAAAGCATGCAGTACTCGTTCTCCTTCTCCGAGGACTTGCAGCAGGACT
This sequence comes from uncultured Acetobacteraceae bacterium, assembly GCA_964246905.1. Classification (GTDB taxonomy): domain Bacteria; phylum Pseudomonadota; class Alphaproteobacteria; order Acetobacterales; family Acetobacteraceae; genus CAHJXG01. The sequence continues at coordinate 1,092 of CAXTTB010000156.1, forward strand.
GGCGGTGGACCGAGCGGTTCGCGGCGCAGCCGGAGATCCTGGCCTACCTGGGCCACGTGGCGGACCGCTTCGACCTGCGGCGGGACATCCAGTTCGGCACGAGGGTGACTGCGGCCGCCTTCGACGAGGCCGCCAACCTTTGGCGCATCGAGACCGACCGCGGCGACCGCGTTTCGGGGGCGTTCTGCATCATGGCGACGGGCTGCCTGTCGGCCGGGCGGGTGCCGGACATCGCGGGCATGGGCGAGTTCCGCGGCCCATCCTACCACACCGGGCAGTGGCCGCACGAGGGCGTGGACTTCACGGGGCAGCGGGTGGGCGTGATCGGCACCGGGTCCTCGGCGATCCAGTCGATCCCGGTCATCGCCGAGCAGGCCGCCCACGTCACCGTGTTCCAGCGCACGCCGAACTTCAGCGTGCCGGCCCGCAACCGCCCGATGACGCCGGAGTGCGAGCGGGACTGGAAATCCGGCTACGCCGAGCGCCGGGAGCGCGCGCGCAGGCTGCGGTCCGGCGTGATCTACGACTTCGGCGACACCTCGGCGCTCGCGGTCAGCGCGGAGGAGCGGGAGCGCGAGTACGGCGCCCGCTGGCGGACCGGCGGCATCAGCCTGCTCGCCGCCTACACCGACCTCGTGCTGGACAAGGTGGCCAACGACACCGCCGCCGAGTTCGTCCGCCAGCAGATCCGCGCCACCGTCCGCGACCCGGCGGTGGCGGAGCGGCTGCTGCCGACCAGCTACCCCATCGGCACCAAGCGCATCTGCGCCGACACCGGCTACTACGAGGCGTTCAACCGGCCGAACGTGACGCTGGTGGACCTGCGCGCCTCGCCGATCACGCGGGTCACGCCGGGCGGCATCGCCACGCGGGACAACGAACACGCGCTCGACAGCATCGTGTACGCCACGGGCTTCGACGCGATGACCGGCGCGCTGCTCCGGGCGGGCATCAGCGGACGGGGCAGGGTGCCGCTGGCGGACAAATGGGCGGAGGGGCCGCGCACGTATCTCGGCCTGATGACGGCGGGGTTCCCCAACCTGTTCACCATCACCGGGCCGGGCAGCCCCTCCGTGCTGAGCAACATGGTCGTGTCCATCGAGCAGCACGTGGACTGGATCGCGGACTGCCTGGCCCATCTCCGCGCCCACGGCATCGCCTGCATGGAGGCGGACGCGGCGGCGGAGCAGGCCTGGGTCGCGCATGGCAACGAGGTCGCGCACCGGACGCTCTACCCCCAGGCGGCGTCCTGGTACATGGGCGCCAACATCGAGGGCAAGCCGCGGGTGTTCATGCCCTACATCGGCGGGGTGGGCGTGTACCGGGCCACCTGCGACGCCGTGGCGGCGGCCGGCTACGAGGGCTTCCGCCTGACCCGGCGCCGCAGCTTGTAGGGCGTATAAGCGCAGCGCCATACGCCGGTCCGCGGCGCTGCGAGGCGGCGGAAGGCGCTGACGCTTTTCCGCCCTACCCCGCTGACCCGGCGCCAGGAAGCCGCCGCAGGCTGAGGCCAGCGCCGGTCAGGCCCCGGCGCCCTCGATCACGTCGCCGAACCGCTCCCACCGCGTGCCGTTCCAGCGCTGGAGCTGAAGATGCCGGATCGGGTGGAAGTTGGCCGGGCTGGTGCTGACGGTGATGCCGGGCAGCAGCGTGGGAAGTTGCAGGCTTTGCAGGTTGGCCGCCTGCTTCATGATGTTCTCGCGCGAGAAGTTGCCGTCGCACTGCTTGAGCATCTGCACCGCCGTGCCACCGACCCCGTAGCTGAAGACGTAGTTGGAATCGGCGAGGTCGGCGTCCGGCATGTACTCCTTCATGAAGGCCCGCCACTCGTTCATGCCGGGGTCGTCGGTCCAGGCCGGGTCGCTCACCTCCTTGAGGTAGCCGCCCAGGACGATGCCGACCGCGCGCTCCGGCCCGGCCGGGTTGATCACCGCGGCGACCGAGGCGGACACGTCGGTGAGCAGGTGCAGCGGCTTCCAGTTGAGGTCGTAGATCTTGCGGATGGCCTGCGCCGCGAACTTCGGCGTCGCCGCCGTCACCAGCACGTCGGCGCCCGAGCCTTGCAGCGTCACGACCTGGCTGTCGATGGTGGGGTCCGTGACCTCGTAGCTGACCGCCTTGGCCAGCATCCGGTCGTAGCGGTCGCCCAGCACGTCGCGCAGCCCCGTCACGTAGTCCTTGCCGAAGTCGTCGTTCTGATACAGCACCGCGAGCTTGCCGTCCGGCTTGTTCTGCAGGATGTACTTGGCATAGACCTGCGCCTCCGTCCGGTAGCTGGGCTGCCAGCCGATGGTCCAGGGGAAGTCCTTCGGGTTCGCCCACTTGTCCGCGCCGGAGGAGACGAAGAGCTGCGGCACCTTCTTCTGGTTCAGGTATTTCTGCACCGCCGAATTCGTGGGCGTGCCCAGCCCGTTCAGCAGGAACGACACGCCTTCCTGCTCCACCAGGCGCCGGGTCTGCTCGACCGCCTTGGGCGGCAGGTAGCCGTCATCGACCGAGATGAAGTTGATCCGGCGCCCGGCGATGCCGCCCTGGTCGTTGACCCGCTTGAAGTAGGCGGTGAGGCCGCGCCCGATGGCGCCGTAGGCGGAGGCCGGGCCGCTGTAGGCCTGGGTCTGGCCGATCTTGATCTCGGTCGCGGTGACGCCCGGCGTCTCGGCGCGCGCCGGCCCGATGCGGCCCAAGGCGGCGAGCGATCCGGCGGCAAGCAGGGTGCGGCGATGCATAGGGGTTCCCTCGTTGTTATGGTTCAGACGGGCCGCCGCGCCGCGCGCGCCAGGAGACGCCCCAGCAGGCGCCCCAGCCCGGGCCGGGAGAACACCGTCTCCACGATGACGGTGCCCGACAGCAATTGCCCGACCTGCAACCCGGCCACCGTCAGCACCGGCAGCAGCGCGTTGCGCAGCACGTGCTTGCCCACCACCCGCGCCCGCGAAAGCCCCTTCGCGCGCGCCGTGACGACATACTTTTGCGTGGGGGCCTGCACCACGCTGGAC
>CAXTTB010000156.1:4097-7775 GCA_964246905.1 uncultured Acetobacteraceae bacterium
GCGCCAGGAGACGCCCCAGCAGGCGCCCCAGCAGGCGCCCCAGCCCGCCCGCGACGCCCGACGGCAGCAGGAACATGAAGGCGATCAGCACGACGCCGTACACCGCGCCGGGCGCCGCCTTGGACACCTCCTCGGCGACGTTGGGCAGGAAGGCGATGAACGCGCCGCCGAACACCGGCCCGGCAATGGACGCCACGCCCCCCACCACGAGGCCCACGAACAGCGTGATCGACAGCAGCACGGTGAAGCTGTCCGGCGCCACGAACCCCACCGCCACCGCGCCCATCGAGCCGGCGATCCCCGTCACCATGGCGCTCACGGCGAAGGTGCGCGTCTTGAGCAGCGCCACGTCGATGCCCGTCGCCTCGGCCGCGAGCGGATGGTCGCGGACGGCGCGCATCGCGAGGCCGATGCGTCCCCGCACCAGGTTGCCCGCCAGCAGGAACAGCACGGCGCCGACGCCCAGCGTGCAGAGGTAGAGCCACTGGTCGGCGTTGAGCGGCAGGCCGGGCGGCGGGTCCGGCTTGTCGAGGGTGAGGCCCTGCACGCCGCCGGTCCAGCCCTCGAACGCATGGTACTTCAGCAGTTGCGGCGTGGCGACGGCGAGCGCGAAGGTGGTCAGCGCCAAGTACAGCCCGCCGAGCCGCAGCGCCGGCAGGCCGATCAGGAAGCCGAGCGCCGCGCACACCGCCGCCGAGGCCGGCAGCGTCGCCCAGTACGGCACGTCGTAATGCGCCATGAGGATCGCCGTGACGTAGGCGCCGACCGCGTAGAACGCGCCGTGGCCGAGCGAGATCTGCCCGTTGAACCCCGTCACCAGGGCCAGCCCCAGGATCGCGACCGCATAGACGGCCACCAGGGTCAACTGGAACAGCCGGTAGTCGCTGACCAGGAACGCCAGCCCGGCCGCAGCCGCCACGAACAGCACGCCCGCCAGGACCCGCAGGCCGCGCACGGCCCTAGACCCGGCTGACCACGGTGCGGCCGAACAGGCCGGAGGGCCTGACGGTCAGCACGGCGACGATGATCACGAGCGCGAGCGTCAGCTTCAGCTCAGGCCCGACGACGTAGGCGCCGGCCAGGTTCTCGATCACCCCGATGGCGAAGCCGCCGAACACCGCGCCGAGCGGGTTCGAGATCCCGCCCAAGAGCGCGCCTGCGAAGGCATACAGCAGCACGCCCGACATCATGTTGGGATCGAGGAACACCACGGGCGCGACCATCATGCCCGCCACCGCCCCGATGGCCGCGGCCAGGCCCCAGCCGAGCGCCAGCATCCGGCCCACCCGGATGCCCATGAGCCGGCTGGACGCCGGGTTGTAGGCGGCCGCGCGCATGGCGAGGCCGAGATCGGTGAAGCGGAAGAACCCATACACGCAGGCCAGCACCGCGAGCGTCACCGCGGTGGAGCCGAGGTCGTGCCGGGTGACGAAGCCGCCCAGCACCGGCGGCCCCTCGAACGGCGTGGGGAACGGCTTGAGCGTGTAGCCGAACAGCCAGCCCGCGACGCTGTTGAAGATCAGCAGCAGCCCGATGAACACGCCGACGCTCGCCAGCACCGGCGACCCGGCCATGGGCGTCAGCAGCACCCGCTGGATCGCGGCGCCCAGGGCCAGCGAAGCCAGCACGGTGAGGGCGAACGCGCCCCAGTACGGCACGCCCGCCTGGATCAGGGCGAGCGCGATGTAGGTGGAGAACATCGCCATCTCGCCCTGGGCGAAGTTCACGTGGTGGGTCGCCTGGAAGATCATCACCAGCGCCAGCGCGACGCTGGCATAGACGCCGCCCGAGGCGATGCCGGACAGGACCTGGTGCAGGAACTCGTCCATGTCCGTCAGTATCCCAGGTAGGAGCGGCGGATCGCCGCGTCCTCGCGGAGTTCGGCGGCCGGCCCCGCCATGACGATGCGCCCCGTCTCCAGCAGGAAGGCGGTGTCGGCGATGTCCAGCGCCAGGCCCGCGTTCTGCTCCACCAGCAGGATGCTGACCCCGTCATCCCCGCTGATCCGCCGCATGATCCCGAAGATCTCCCGCACCACCAGGGGCGCCAGGCCGAAGGACGGCTCGTCGAGCAGCAGCAGCCTCGGGCGCAGCAGCAGGGCGCGGCCGATGGCCAGCATCTGCTGCTCGCCGCCCGACAGCGTGCCGGCCTGCTGGCGCAGCCGCTGGCGCAGGCGGGGGAAGTAGCCGAACACCCGCTGCATGTCGGACGCCGCCTCGGCCCTTCGCCGCGTGTAGGCGCCGAGCCGCAGGTTCTCCTCGACCGTCAGCTCCATCAGCGTGCCGCGCCCGTCGGGCACGTGGGCGACGCCGCGCCGGGCGATGTCCTCGGTGGCGAGGCCGGCGATGCCCATGCCCTCAAGCTGCACGCGGCCGGAGGCGCGGACCATGCCGCAGAGCGCCCGCAGCGTGGTGGTCTTGCCCGCGCCGTTGGCGCCGAGCAGCGCCGTGATCCCGCCCATGCCCACCGTGAAGTCGAGGCCGTGCAGCACCTCCACGTCGCCGTAGCCCGCGTGCAGCCCGGCGACTTCCAGCATCGGCGCCGGCGGCATGGGTCCCTCAAGCATGGACGGGCGCGGGCGCCGCGGGTTCGCCGAGGTAGGCGCGGATCACCTGGGGGTCGTTCTGCACCTCCGCCGGCGTGCCGTCGGCGATCTTCAGCCCGAGTTCCAGCGCCACCACCTTGTCGGACACGCGCATGACCAGGTTCATGTGATGCTCGACCAGGAGGATGCTGAGGTCGAACTCGGCGCGGATGCGGCGCATCAGGCCCTCAAGCTCGTCCACCTCCGAATGGTTCAGGCCGCCCGCAGGCTCGTCCAGCAGCAGCAGCTTCGGCCGGCCGATCAGGGCGCGGGCCAGCTCCACCCGCTTCTGCGTGCCGAACGGCAGGCTTCCGACCGGCGCGTCGGCGACGTCCTGCAGGCGGAGCAGGTCGAGCAGGCGGTCCAGCGCCCGCCGCGCCGCCGCCGCCTCCCGCCAGGCCGCAGGCAGCAGCAGGGCGTTGGCGATGAAGCCGGTGCGCCCGAGGTGGTGGGCGCCTGCGAGCATGTTCTCCCGCACGCTCATGCTGCGGTACAGCGCGACGTTCTGGAACGTCCGGCCGATGCCGAGATCGACGATGCGGTGCCGGCTGATGCCCTCGAGCGACCGCCCTTCCAGCCGCACCTCGCCGGCGCCGGGCCGGTAGATGCCGCTGATGCAGTTGAACAGCGTGGTCTTGCCCGAGCCGTTCGGCCCGATCAGCCCGCAGATCTGCCGAGGCCCGACCTCGAACGACACGCCGCCCAGGGCCACGATGCCGCCGAACCGCACGGTGACGCCGGATACCTGCAGCAAGGGTTGCGCCGCGCTGCGCGCCGCGTCGGGATGGGGCGGCACGCGGCTGAGGTCGGTCAGGACACGCCGGACCTGGCAGGCGGCGGACGCGCCGCTCCGGACGAATGCTGCACGATCCACTCCCTTGTTGCCGTTTCAAGCGCCGGGCCAAGCGGCACGCGCAGGACGCATTGCGGACGATGCTATCCCTGCCGAGCAGCCGGTTCAAGCGTCCTTGATCTTGCGCCACAGGCCTCAGACCCTTGCACGACACCCTGCACCGAATGGCTTTTTCCAAAGAGTCTGGGTTTGGGGCCTGCGGCCCCCACGGGTCCAGGTCGCTGCCCCATACGCACGAAGC
>CAXTTB010000157.1:0-7754 GCA_964246905.1 uncultured Acetobacteraceae bacterium
CTTATCCGCCCTACGATCCTGAACATGCGTGTCCCAATTTGCACGAGGTTGCTTAGGCAGCTTTGGCGTGCTCGCGCACGACCACGGCCTCCGGCAGGTCCTCGGCGTCCCGGTTCAGGGCGAAGTCGAACCGGATGGTGACGAACGGCCCGTCCAGGCCGCGCTGGGCGATTTCCGCCGGGTCGTCGTGCCGCACCACCTCCGGGATCAGCCCGTCGCGGGTGGCGAAGGCGAAGTCGTCGTGCAGGTACTTGTCGCCGGCGATGTTGATCTGCGTGGTCAGCTTCCGGTAGCCCGGCGCTTCCACGAAGAAGTGGACATGCGCGGGACGCTGCCCGTGCCGCCCGAGGTGGTTCAGCAGCTCCTGCGTCGGCCCGTCCGGCGGGCAGCCATAGCCGGAGGGCAGGATGGAGCGGAAGCGGTAGCGCCCCTCCCCGTCCGTCTCGATCCGGCGGCGCAGGTTGTAGGGGCTTTGCGACGGGTCGAAATGGGAGTAGCCGCCTTTTGTGTTGGCGTGCCACACGTCCACCACCGCGCCGGGCACGGGCGTGCCGTCCGCGTCCTTGACCTGGCCCTCCATGAACAGCACCGTGCCCGGCTCCGGGTCCTGGTCCAGCCGCGCCTCGCCCTTCTCAAGCGGCGCGTCGGCCAGCCAGAGCGGCCCCTCGATGGTCCGCGGCGTGCCGCCGGCCAGGCCGGCCTGGCGCTCCTTCTCGTCCATCAGCAAGTCCAGGAAATGCTCGATGCCCAGCCCGGCGACGAGCAGCCCGGCCTCATTGGCCTGGCCGAGCCGGGTGAGGTAGCCCACCGCGGTCCAGAACTCGGTCGGCGTCACGTCGAACTCCTCGACCGTGCGGCACAGGTCGGCCGTGACCCGCTGCACGATCCGCTTCAGCCGCTCGTCCCCGCCGGCGCCGTCCAGCCCGGACGCCCGGGTGAACAGTCGCTTCGCCGCGGGGCTGTCAACGATTGGTCCGCTCATGTCCACGTTCTCCCAATTCAGCGCCGCTTGCCGCGGCGCTCGTGCTCTGTGCCGGGTTCGGCCCGGCTGCCGTTCATGCGCGGCCACAGCGCCGGCCGCGCCAACCCCAAAGTCATCCCAGATCCCCGCCCGCCACGGGCAGGATGGTCCCCGTGATGTAGGAGGCCTCGTCGGACGCCAGGAACAGGATTGCCGCCGCCTGCTCCTCGACCGTCCCGTAGCGTTTCATGAAGCTGGACGCGGTGGTCTGGTCCACGACCTGCCCATACCAAGCCTTCTCCTGCCCGCTCGGCGCCGCGGCGTTGCGCGGGATGCGGCGCGGCGGCGCGTCCGTGCCGCCCGGGGCAGTGGCGCACACGCGGATGCCGTGCTCCGCGTATTCCCAGGCCAGGCTCGCCGTGAGCGCGTTCACGCCCCCCTTGGCCGCAGCGTAGGGCGCCCGGTTGACCCCGCGCGTCGCGACCGAGGACACGTTGACGATGACGCCCCCGCCGCCCGCCAGCATGTGCGGCAGCACGGCCCGGCAGCACCACAAGGTGGGGAACAGCGAGCGCCGCACCTCCGCCTCGATCTGCGCCTCCTCGTACTCGGCGTAGGGCTTGGCCCAGATCGTGCCGCCGACGTTGTTGACCAGGATGTCCACCCGGCCGAACCGGCCCTGCGCCGCCTCCATCACCCGGCGGCACTCCGCATACTGCTCCAGGTCCGCGGTGACGGCATGGCACTCCCCGCCGGACGCGGCCACCTCCGCCGCCACGTCCCAGACCAGCTCGGAGCGGTCAACCAGCACGACCTTGCCGCCCTCGGCCGCCATGCTGAGCGCGACCGTGCGGCCGATGCCCTGCGCCGCGCCGGTGACGACGCCGGCTTTTCCCTCGAACCGCCTGGGGTGGATCACCGGACTTCTCCTACGCTGCCCGGTGGCTCTCGCCGATGGCGGTGACGGCGCCGCTCGGCGAGAACTTCTCGAAGTGGAAGTTGGCCGGCGAAACCGCCTGCTCCGTCAGGTGGTGCCGGACGGCATCCACCATCAACGGCGGGCCGCACAGGTAGATGTCCACGTCGCCGCCGTGGACGTGGCCCGGCTCGATGAAGCGGGTGACGTAGCCCTTCTGCGGGTGGGCGCTGCTTTCGCTGGCGACGCAGCAGGAGAAGGTGAAGCCCGGTATCCGCTGGGCATACTCTTCCAGCCTCTCGACCTGCACGAGGTCGGCGTCGTTGGTCACGCCATAGACCATGTGGATCGGGTGGGGGCTGCCGGCTTGCGCGATCCGCCCCAGCATGGACAGGAACGGCGCGAGGCCGGTGCCGCCGGCGAGCATCAGCAGCGGGCGCTTGATGTCGCGCAGGTAGAAGCTCCCGGACGGCCCGGTGAACTCCATCGGCGTCCCGGGCTGCGCGTGGTCCCGCAGGAAGGTGCTCATGGCGCCCCGCGGGATGTCGCGGACCAGGAAGGACGCATCGTTGGACCCGGGCGCGGAGCTGAAGGAGTACGACCGCTTCTGGTCCGTCCCCGGCACGAGGATGTTGACGTATTGGCCCGGCAGGAACGCGAGCGGCGACGCCGGGTCAACAGCGAGCGAGAAGCCGAGCGTGGTCTCCGACAGCCGGTCCACGGCGCTGAGCCGGGCCTTGAAGGACGCGCCCCGCGTCTTGCACACGTCCGACGACGCGGCGACGCGCAGCACCAGGTCCGACTTGGGCCGCATCTGGCAGGCCAGGCCGTAGCCCTCCGCCGCCTCCTCCTCGGTCAGCGCGTCCTCGATGTAGTCGCCGCCGTCAAAGGCGCCGCCCTCCACGAGCACCTTGCAGGTGCCGCAGGCGCCGTCGCGGCAGTCGAGCGGGATGTTGATGCCGACGCGGTAGGAGGCGTCGGCCACGGTCTCGTCCGGCCGGGTCTCGACGAAGCGCGTGACGCCGTCCTCGAAGTTGAGCGCGACCTTGTGGGCCATGGTGCTTGCTCCCGCCTGGATGTGCCCGCTAGATGTGATAGATGTCGATGACGTGGTGGATGTAGTCGTTCTTGAGCACCACCCGCTTGCTCTTGATGAGCGGCTGCCCGCCCGATGTGTCAATCGTGTAATACGACGTGCCGAAGTAGGTGTCCGTCGTCTTGTAGCGGAAGTTCAGCGTGAACCAGTTGAACCGCAGCTTGCACTCCGTGTCCGACTGCTCCGTGACCTCGACGTTGCTGATGTTGTGCGAGGTGCGCGGCTCCGGCAGGGACGTGGCGCTGCTGCGCTCCGTGCGGATGCGGAACACCCGGTCCTCCAGCCCGCCCTTGTGCGGGTAGTAGATCAGCGAGATGTCGGTCTGCGGGTTCTCGACCAGCGTGCCGTCGTCGTCCCAGGCCGGCATCCAGAACTCCGCGTCCGGGGCGTACATCGCCAGCCAACCGTCCCATTCCCGGTCGTCGAGGAAGCGGGCTTCGCGGTAAAGGAACTGCTGGGCTTGTTCGAGGGTGAGCTGCATGGGCTTGCTTTCAGGACGTGCACGCGCCGGCCTGTCCGCGGGGGCAAGCGGCAATGAGGGGGTGAGCCGGCCGCGAAGCCGGGCTAGGCCGGCCCGACATGCTCGCCTTGGGCCGCCATGTGACGCTGCATGGTTTCCATCCAGTAGCGGTGCTGGACGGCGAACAGCCCCTCGTCCTCGGTCTTGGCGCCGCTCATCAGCGGCTGCAGCCCAATGGCGCGGGCGCCCTCGTCCGGCCCCTGGACCCAGTGCTTCGCGCCGCGGGATAGGTCGTTCCACTGTGCGGCGCTGCCCATGTAGCCGATCTGGCAGGAGCGGAACTCCTCCAGGTCGTCCGGCGTCGCCATGCCGGACGCGTTGAAGAAGTCCTCGTATTGCCGGATGCGCTGCGAGCGCGAGACGGCGCTCTCGCCCTTGGGGGCGATGCAGTAGATCGTCACCTCGGTCTTGTCCACCGCGAGCGGGCGGTAGGTGCGGATCTGCGAGCTGAACTGGTCCATCAGGTACACGTTCGGATACAGGCACAGGTTGCGGCTGCGCTGCACCATCCAGTCCGCCTGCGCCTGGCCGAACTGCGCGGCCAGCTCCTCGCGCCGGTCCCAGTTGGGCCGGTCTTCCGGGTTGGACCAGTTGGTCCACAGCAGCAGATGGCCATGCTCGAACGAGTAGAAGCCGCCGCCCTGCTTGGCCCAGCCGCCGGCGCTCATGGCGCGGGTATGGTCCTTCTGCTCGGCCTCCTTGCGGCGGCTGGTGGTGGCGGCGTAGTTCCAATGCGTGGCGCTCACGTGGTAGCCGTCCGCACCGTTCTCCGTCTGCAGCTTCCAGTTGCCGTCGTACACGTAGGTGGACGAGCCGCGCAGCACCTCCAGCCCTTCCGGCGACTGGTCCACGATCATGTCGATGATCTTCGCCGCCTCCCCCAGGTGCTCCTTGAGCGGCACCACGTCCGGGTTGAGGGAGCCGAACAGGAAGCCGCGGTAGTTCTCGAACCGCGCCACGCGGGTCAGGTCGTGGCTGCCGTCCTTGTTGAAGCTGTCGGGATAGCCTGCGCCCTCGCCGCCGTCCTTGACCTTGAGCAGCTTGCCGGAGTTGTTGAACGTCCAGCCGTGGAACGGGCAGGTGTAGGCGGCCTTGTTGCCCTTCTTGTGCCGGCACAGCATGGCGCCGCGATGGCTGCATGCATTGACGAAGGCGTTCAGCTCGCCCGCCTTGTTGCGGGCGATGAACACCGGCTGGCGACCCATGAAGGTCGTGAAGTAGTCGTTGACCTTCGGGATCTGGCTCTCATGCGCCATGTAGATCCAGTTGCCCTCGAAGATGTGCCTCATCTCCAGCTCGAACAGCGCGGGGTCGGTGAAGATGCCGCGCTTGCAGCGGAACAGGCCGGTCGCGGCGTCGTCCTGCACGACCTCGCCGAGCGTCTTGTGGATGGTGTCGAGCATGCGTCCCTCCTTGCTTGTTGGCCCCGCCCCGACCCGGCCCGCGATTGCGGCCGGCGCCAGCCAGCAGCCTCGGCGTAGTGCTTCGCCTTGCAGTCAGACCTATCCAGTATGACCTGGTGAGTCCAAGACTGATTTGATCCGCGATGATACCTTTGGGGTATGAGATGGAACTGCGGCAACTCCGGTATTTCGTCGCCGTCGCGCGGGAGCAGAGCTTCACCCGCGCGGCCGAGGCGCTCCACATCGCGCAGCCGCCGCTGAGCCGGCAGATCCAGCGGTTCGAGCAGGAACTCGGGGTCGAGCTGATCCGCCGGAACAGCCGCCCCGCTTACCTCACCGACGCCGGGCGGCTGCTGTATGAGCAGGCCATCCAGATCCTCGACCGCGTCGAGGAGATGCGGGCCATGATGCGCCGCCTGAAGGAGGCCGAGCGGGGGCGCTTCGGCATCGGCTTCGTCGGCTCCACCCTGTACGGCAAGCTGCCCGAGGTCATCCGCCGCTACCGTGCCGCCCGGCCCGGCGTGGAGGTGGCGCTGGTGGAGCTGACCAGCCTGGAGCAGACCGCAGCCCTCAAGGAGGGCCGCATCGACGTGGGCTTCGGCCGCATTCCCCACGACGACCCGGCCATCGTGCGGCAGTTGCTCCGCAACGAGCGGATCGTCGCGGTGCTCCCCCTCGGCCATCGGCTCCTGGAGCATCAGGGGCCATTGCGGCTGCGCGACTTCGCGGGCGAGCCGCTGGTGGCTTACCCCAGGGCGCCGCGCCCGAGCTACGCCGACCAGGTGCTCGCCCTGTTCCGCGCCCAGGACGTCGCCCTGCGCTCGGTCACGGAGGTGCGCGAGATGCAGACCGCGCTGGGCCTGGTCGCGGCTCAGGCCGGCGTCGCCTTGGTCCCGGCCGGCGTCCGCCAGTTGCGGCGGGACGGGGTGGCCTACCGCGACCTGGACGAGGACAGCGCCGCGTCTCCCATCATCATGAGCCACAGGCGCGACGACGCCTCGGCGGAGATCGGCGTCATCCTGGAGCTGATCCGGGACATCTACCGCGAGGAGGGCATCGTTTTCGGGGAGTGAACGATGGAAATGGGTGTCGTCTCACTTTGGCGATTGCACGCGGAAGCAGTTGAGATCAGCGGTTTCGCTTTTCTGCGGCTGCATCCGCGTCTCATCTCCGGCGTTGCGTTGTGCTGCACATTCCTCCCTTCCGAGCACACACTCGGGAACCATCGATGCCGGCGTCGCACCCGTCTCGGCGCCGGAGGCGGAGACGCTGCTCAGCCGCACGGGAAAACGGACACGTGGATCGGCAGTCTTGGCGCGGCGCCGGTAGCCCCGCGTGGTCTCCAGGTCGCTCTGCCGCGCGTGGTGCGCGACCTGCTCGTTGAGCGCGCCATTCAGGTCGGCCTCGGTGATGAAGCCGGCGTGCAGGCCGTGCGGGGTCAGCCGCTCAATGTCGTGGACGGTCAGGCCGAGGGCGCCGGACGCGGTGACGTTGCGGAACACCGGCCCGTAGCGCACCTTGCCGCGCTCCAGCCAGGTCCGCAGGGCAGCCACCGGGCAGGTTTCGGAATGCTGGCCGAAGGCGACGCCGACATCCGCTCCCTCCCCTTCCTGGTCACGCTTGGAGTGCCGTATGCGCAGGATCACCCCGTCCTTGCCGAACCGCAGGTCGGCGACGTCGAGGCCGACCAGCTCGTAGCGCCGCAGCAGGCCGGCGAAGCCGGTCAGCAGCAGGGCGCGGCCCCGCACCCCGCCGAGATCGTCGCCGCAGCCGGCGAGCAGCGCGCGCAGTTCCTCCGAGGTCAGCGCCGCGGCCGGGCGCACCGGCTTGCGCTGCTGGCGGAGGATACCCTGCATTACGCTCGCGATGGCCGGGTCGGCCGAGGACCAGAGATGGCCGGAGCGGCGGTGATGGAAGGCAATGGCGGCCAGCGTGACCCGCAAACCGCTGCGCCCGAGCTTGGCAGAGCGCCGGGCGAAGTAGGCGGCGACCACGGCGGGGGGCGCCGTCAACGATGGAGCATTGTGTTCCCGGCACCAATCCTGGAAGGCGGACGAGTCATCGGCGTAGATTCTCCGTCGCCGGCGAGACGGTGTTCTGCGCGTAGGCGATCGCCTTGCGGTTGGCCTCGGCCATCGGCCGGTCGGCGAGGTGCTGCAGGCCGGGCGGCAGCGGCTCGCGGATCATCCGGCCCAGGGGGTCCGCCGGGCTGGACGCAGGGCGGCTGGGGATAGGGCCGGCACTGTCGGCGCTCACGAACGCCCGCCGATGCCGAAGCCCGGGCGTCCCGGTGCATCCTCGGCATGGAGAGCCAACCTCTCGGCATCGCCCACGCATGCAGGTTTGCCTTCTCCGGTTGCCCGTCCTCGCCTACGATGCCGTCCATGAACGCCGCGACGCGGCCCCCTGAGCTGGAATGCTTCACCGACGAGATGGTGGCGAACGGCCGCTACCGTGACTTGGATGAGGTCATCCGCACTGGGCTGGGCCTTCTGCGGCAGGCCGAAGCCGAACGCGACGGCTTCTTTACGATTGATAAGGTCATGCACGATGCGGACGCTCTCATTGAGGAGCTGGCCCGCGACCGGCGGTAAGCGGCCCGGCTCTTCTCGCGCCGAAGGCGCGTGCCGAGTTCCTTGACGCGCTTCGCCGGATCGACCGCGAGAACCCAGCAACAGCGCGGCGGTTGCGGGATGCCGTTGACACGGCCGCGTGTCGGCTCGGTGCTCGGCCGGACTGATGCCAACGGCCCTTTGCCCTGATGTTTCCCCGTCATTGCGGGCCGCCTTTGCGGCGCGGCGATCCAGGACTGCAAGGACCCTGCTGGCGGCCTTGGATCGCCGCGTCGCTGCGCTCCT
>CAXTTB010000158.1:0-7750 GCA_964246905.1 uncultured Acetobacteraceae bacterium
CAGCAGATCAACCAGGGCCAGATGGACCGCTGGAACATCGTCGCCACGCTGAACTACCTGCCGCACGCGCAGGAGACGGGGATCGTGCTGGCCAAGATGGGCATCGACCCCGGCGACAAGGCGGCGAAGAAGCGCATCGAGAGCATGGTGGCGCTGGCGGACCTGACGCGCGCCGGGTTCATCAACGGCGACATCTCCACGGTGATGAGTCCGCGCACGGTGATCACCTGGGCGGAGAACACGCGCATCTTCAAGGACGTCGGCTTCGCCTTCCGCCTGACCTTCCTCAACAAGTGCGACGAGGCGGAGCGCAGCACGGTGGCGGAGTACTACCAACGCTGCTTCAACGAGGAGCTGCCGACCGGCCTGCTGGCGCCGCGCAAGGGGCTGTGAGCGGCTCCCCCATGAGCGGCAGCAAAGACAACTCCCGCACGGAGGACTTCAAGCGCGCCACCGCCGGCGTGCTGCGGGCCATAGCGCAGGTGCCGGAAGTGCAGGTCGCCTTCCAGCCCGGCCCGAGCGGCCTCGTCGGCAAGCGCGCCCGCCTGCCGCTGCCGACGCGCGCCTTGCCGGCCGCCGAGATGGCCAAGCTGCGCGGCGCCGCTGACAGTGTGGCGCTGCGCCTGCGCCACCATGACGATGCCGTGCACGCCGCCCGCAGCCCCGGCCAGCGCGAGGCCAAGGACGTGTACGACGCGCTGGAGCAGGCACGGGTCGAAGTGGTCGGCACCGCGCACATGGCGGGCGTCGCCGCCAACATCCGCGCCCGGCTCTCTGAGGAGTGCGAGGCCGAAGGCTACGACCGCATGACGCGCAAGGACCAGTTGCCGCTCCCGGCGGCGCTGTCGCTCCTGGCGCGCGAGCGCATGTCCGGGGAGCCGGTGCCGCCCGCAGCCGCCCGTATCCTGGAAAGCTGGCGCGGCACCCTGGGCGACGACGCGGAGGGGGCGCTGGCCGAAATGGCGTCGGCGCAGAATGACCAGGGACAGTTCACCCGGGCCGCGCGCAAGCTGTTGGCCGCGTTGAACCTTGCGGAGGCCGAGGTCGAGGCCGAACCCGACGACCAGACCGACGAGGGCGAGGACGGCGGCGAGCAGGCCGGGTCGCAGGACAACGCGGAAGAGACGGAGGGCGACACCCAGGCCGACACCGACAGCTCCATGGGCGCGCAGCCCGAGCAGATGCAGGGCGAAGCCACGGAGGACGAGGGCGAGGACGACGCGGAGGAGGACGCCGCCGCGGCCGAAGGCGACGACCGCCCCGGCGGCCCGCAGACCCGGCGCGAGAAGCCCGTGCCCGACGACCACATGGCCTACCGCGCATTCTCCCGCACCCATGACGAGGAGACGGACGCCGAGGACCTGTGCGACCCGGAGGAGCTGGCCCGGCTCCGCCAGCAGCTCGACCAGCAGTTGCAGCACCTGCAGGGCGTGGTCAGCAAGCTCGCCAACCGCCTGCAGCGCCGGCTGCTGGCGCAGCAGACCCGGGCCTGGGAGTTCGACCTGGACGAGGGCATGTTGGATGCCGGGCGCCTGGCCCGCGTGGTGGTGAACCCCATGCTGTCGCTATCCTACAAGCGGGAGCGGGAGACCGACTTCCGCGACACGGTGGTGACGCTGCTGATCGACAACTCCGGCTCCATGCGCGGACGGCCGATCACGGTGGCCGCCATGTGCGGCGACATCCTGGCCCGGACGCTCGAGCGTTGCGCGGTCAAGGTCGAGGTGCTGGGCTTCACCACCCGCGCCTGGAAGGGCGGGCACAGCCGGGAGCGTTGGGTGACGGAGGGCAAGCCGCGCAACCCCGGGCGGCTCAACGACCTGCGCCACATCATCTACAAGTCCGCCGACGCGCCGTGGCGCCGGGCGCGCAAGAACCTGGGCCTGATGCTGCGGGAGGGCCTGCTCAAGGAGAACATCGACGGGGAGGCGCTGCTCTGGGCCTACCGCCGGCTGATGTCGCGCCCGGAGCACCGGCGCATCCTCATGGTCATCAGCGACGGCGCCCCGGTGGACGACAGCACGCTGTCGGTCAACCCCGGCAACTACCTGGAGAAGCACCTGCGCGAGGTGATCCGGGAGATCGAGGGCCGCGACGCCATCGAGCTGATCGCCATTGGCATCGGCCATGACGTGACGCGCTACTACCGCCGGGCCGTGACCATCGTCGATGCAGAGGAGCTGGGCGGCACGGTGATGAAGAAGCTGGCCGAGCTGTTCGACGAGGACGCGGCGCGCTCCTGGGGGCGGGCGATGGCGGAGCGGGCGCCGCTGGTCGTTTAACACTGGCGGCCGAACGGCCCGGGATGCCCGGTGACGGATGACGCTTCGCTTATCCGTCCTACGCGATTGGTTTGTAGGATGGATAAGCGAAGCGTCATCCGTCATCGCTGGGTCAAGGCATTCGGCCGCTCGTTTAAGCCGCTGGAACGGTCGCCTGCAGGTCCCCGGTCAGTTGCCGCAGGATGCCGGCCGCATGGCGGATCGCCAGGGAGTAGTGGCCCTCACCCGGCACGATATGCAGGCGCAGGCCCGGCATCGCCTCCAGCGGCGCCAGGGCGTGCAGCGGGATCAGCGAATCCTCGCTGCCGTACCAGAGATCGACGGGCACGGTGATCTCGCCGAGCGGCACCTGCCAGTCATGGGCGTAGATCCCGGCGTCCGACAGCGCGCCCTGCACGCTGCGCCCGATCCCCTCGCGCCAGACTCCAGCAAGGCCGGACAGGGTTTTACGGTCCAGGCACTCGCGGTCGGCGTCCGGCAGCGAGCCGCCCACCAGGGTGCGCGGCGTGATGACCCGGCGCCGCAGCAACGGGCGCATGATGCTGAACAGACGGTGCGCCAGCACCGGGTGACGTCCCAGACGGTACAGGTGGCCGACGCCGGGCGCGCGCGGGTGGACGCCATGCGCCGGCGGCACCGGGCAGACCAGCGCCGCGCCCCGCACCCGGTGCGGCAGGGCATAGGCGCAGGCCACGGCGTAGGGCGCCCCGCCTGACAGGCCGACGACATGGAACCGATCCAGGCCGAGCCGGTCGGCGACGTCGGCCACGTCCCGCGGCCAGTCCAGCAAGGTCCGGCCCGGTTGCGGCGAGGACCGGCCATAGCCCGGGCGGTCCAACGCCAGCACGCGGACCGGCAGGTCCGGGATCAGCCCGGCCTCCAGCCGCGACGCCGGCCAGCCATGGAAATACAGCACCGTGGGTCCGGCCGGGTCGCCGTACTCCTCGACCGCGATCACCCGCCCGTCCGGCAGCCGCACGGTGAAGGAGGGCGGCGCAATCCGGCGGTCCTGGCGGGCGACCTGCCTGCGGCGGGCCAGCCGCTTGAGCGCCCGGCCTACCATGGGCAGGCGGGCCGGTGACGACGGCACAGGCAAGCAGGGCATAAAAAAAGCCCGCCGAAGCGGGCCTTCATCGTCGCCATGGTGTCCGTCAGACGGCGGGCTGGGCGGCGGCGCGCTTGGCCTGCGACCGGGCGATGCGGCGCTTCAACACCTGCGCCTCTTCCGGCAGGCTCCGGTTCGGCGTGCCCAGCAGGAAGGCGTCGAGGCCGCCGTTGTGCTCGATGGTGCGGATGGCATGGGTCGTCAGGCGCAGGCGGATGGTGGTGCCCAGGATGTCCGACAGCATCGACGTGTGCTGCAGGTTGGGCAGGAAGCGGCGGCGGGACTTGTTGTTCGCGTGGCTGACGTTGTTGCCAGACTGCACACCCTTGCCCGTGAACTGGCAGCGACGAGACATCGGAAACCCTCAAATCGAAACGCCGCACAGGGCCAAAGCCCCAGCGGCTCAAAGGCGGCTTATGCCGCCGCCCGGCCGCCGCGTCAACCCGGGAAGCGTCACGCGCGCCCCGACGTGCCCCCATGCGGGCCGTACTCCGCCCGCAGCTCGCCCGACCGTACGCTGGACATGGCGTTCTGCAGCACCTGCACGATGGCCTCGTCGCTCATGGTGCGCGCCAGCAGGCCGAGCGAGCCACCGAGCAGGGCGGAGGCGACCGAGAGCGGGCTGAGGTTCTGCCCGGCCATGTACTCGATGGCCTTGTCCACGATGGCGCCGGCGTGGCTCAGGTCAGCCGGAGTCTCGGGTGAGGCGTGGTCGCCGTCTTGCGGCATGGAACCCTCCTGTTCAGGTTGTTCGGCGGATGGCGGGCGGCTACTGCGCCGCGACCGCCTCCGGCAGCATCGCGTCCAGCGTCGAAACCCCTTCTGGCTGGGACACCTCGCCCTGCTCGACCTGCAGCGCCCACATGCGGGCATACAGGCCGCCCGCGGCCAGCAGGCCCGCATGGGTGCCCCGCTCGGCCACCGTGCCCTCGTTCAGCACCAGGATCTCGTCCGCGTCGGTCACGGTGGACAGGCGGTGCGCGATCACCAGCGTGGTGCGGTGCGCCGACACGGTGCGGAGCGCCGTCTCGATCTCCCGCTCCGTCCGCGTGTCGAGCGCGCTGGTCGCCTCGTCCAATATTAGGATACGCGGGTCCTTGAGGATGGTGCGGGCGATGGCGACCCGCTGCTTCTCCCCGCCCGACAGCTTGAGTCCGCGCTCGCCGACGCGGGTGCCGTAGCCTTCCGGCAGGCGCATGACGAAGTCGTGCACCTGGGCCAGCCGCGCGGCGTGCTCGACCTCCGCCTGCGACGCGCCGGGGCGGCCGTAGGCGATGTTGTAGGCGATGGTGTCGTTGAACAGCACGGTGTCCTGCGGCACCACGCCGATGGCGGCGCGCAGGCTGGCCTGGGTCAGGTCGCGCACGTCGATGCCGTCGATCTCCACCGCGCCCTCCGTCGCGTCGTAGAAGCGGAACAGCAGGCGGCTGATGGTCGATTTCCCCGCGCCGGTCGGCCCCACGATGGCGAGCTTCGCCCCGGCGGCGGCGGAGAAGCTCACGCCGTGCAGGATCTCCCGGCTGGGGCTGTAGCCGAAGTGCACGCCGCGGAAGGCGACGGTGCCGGGCTGCGCGCCGCTGGGCGCGTGCTTGGGCGCGAGGACGAGGGCGCCGGGCCGGTCCGCGACCTCCTGCCCCACCGCGAGCAGGCGGAACATCTGCTCCATGTCCACCAGGCCCTGCTTGATCTCCCGGTACACGAAGCCCAGGAAGTTGAGCGGCTGGTAGAGCTGCATCAGGTAGGTGTTCACCAGCACGAACTGCCCGACCGTCATCGTGCCCGCCTGCACGCCGTCCGCCGCCATCAGCATGACGCCGCCGAGGCCCGCCGCGATGATCAGCGCCTGGCCCAGGTTCAGCATGTTGAGCGTGACCTGGCTCTTGACCGCCGCGCGCTCGTAGCGGGCACGGGCCTCGTCGAAGCGCCGCGCCTCGTGCGCCTCGTTGCCGAAATACTTGACGGTCTCGAAGTTCAGCAGGCTGTCGATGGCCTTGTTCTGCGCGTCGTTGTCGGTGTCGTTCATCGCCCGGCGGAACCGCACGCGCCAGTTGGTGAAGCCGAAGGTGAACACGATGTAGAGGCCCACCGTCACCAGCGTGACGCCGGCGAACCGCCAGTCGAACAGGCGCCACAGGATGCCAACGACCAGCGCCACCTCGAGCAGCGTCGGGATGATGTTGAACACTGCGAGGCGCAGCACGTTCTCGACGCCCGCCGTGCCGCGCTCGATGGAACGCGACAGGCCGCCGGTCATGCGGTCCATGTGGAAGCGCAGCGACAGGCGGTGCAGGTGCTGGAACGTCTGCAGCGCCACCTTCCGCACCGTCCGCTGCGCCACGGCGGCGAACACCGCGTCGCGCAGCTCCGCGAAGCCGGCGGAGGCGACGCGCAGCACCGCATAGGCCACGATCAGCCCCAGCGGGATGGTGAGCGGATGGTTCCTGGGGGTCAGCGCATCGACGGCGTGGCTATAGACGATCGGGATATAGACCGTCGCGACCTTCGCCAGCACCAGCAGGATGACGGCCGCGACGACGCGCACATGGGCGCCCATGTCCCCGGTGGGCCACAAATACGGCAGCAGCGAGCGCACGGTCTGGAAGCCGGTCCGCGATGAGGCGTCGGACACGGGGGGCGTAAGGCTGGCAGGCTTCATGAACCGCATGTGGCGACGGCCCGCGGCGCTGGAAAGGCCGGATGGCTGGGATGACCCGGGATTGTCGCCATATCGTGGGGATGGATGACCTCATGCGCCACATCGCCGCCTGCCGCAACGCCGTGCTGCCGGGGCGGCGCGTGCCGCTGCGGCTGGGGGCGGCGCAGGTCGGGTGGGTCTTGCCGGACACGGCGGCGGCGCTGGCGGGGCTTGGCGCCGAAGCGGGTCCGGACGGGGTGTCCGTGGCCGCCGACCAACTCCACGATCTGGCCCGGCAGCTCGCCGGGCGCGGCCTGTTCCGGTTCCGCGACGAGGCCTTCGACGTGCGTGCCGCGCCCGATGGGCCGGTGCTGGCGCAGGTTGACCGCGGGGCGGTGCCGGCCCTGGGCGTGCGGGCGGAGGGCGTGCATCTCAACGGCCTGGTGCGGCGTGCGGACGGGCTGTGGGTCTGGGTCGCGCGCCGGGCGGCGCACAAGCTGCGCGATCCCGGCCAGCTCGCTCACCTGGTCGGCGGCGGCGTGCCGGCGGGCCTGTCGCCCTGGGAAACGCTGGCCAAGGAGGCGGACGAGGAGGCCGCGGTCCCCCCAGCCCTGATCGCCGAGGCGGTGCCGGTCGCGCGGCTCGATTACGCCATGGACTACGCGGAAGGGCTGCGGCGCGACCGCCTGCACTGCTACGACCTGCTGCTGCCGGAGGACTTCGTGCCGCACCCGCGGGACGGCGAGGTCGAGTCGTTCGAGCTGCGCCCGTTGCGGACGGTGCTGGAGGAGGTCCGGCGGTCCGACGCCTACAAGTTCAACGTGAACCTGGTGCTGATCGACCTGTTCCTGCGCGCCGGGCTGCTGGACGCGGCGGAAGGCCGGCGCCTGCGGGCCGCGCTCGACGCGCCGTCCGGGTAGGCGTCCGGCTCAGGCCTCGGGCGGCACGGCGGCGATGGGGATCTCCCGCGGCTCGGCGGGCGGCTCGGGCGTGGGCGCTATAGCCTGCGGCGTCGGCGCCTCGTCCTCGTCGTCTCCGTCGGCGTTCTGCTGCTCGGTGGCCGGCGTCTCGCTGCCGTTGACGCCATCCCGTTCGTAGGGCGGACGGCGCTGCGGCCCCGAGCCGTTGGCCTGGTTCTGAAGCTGCGCCGCCTGGTTCATGGCGTTCAGGATGCGGAAGTAGTGCTCGGCGTGCTGGAAGTAACTCTCGGCCATCACCCGGTCCGCCGAACTCATCGCGTCGCGGCCGAGCTGCAGGTACTTCTCGGACAACTGCTGGGAGGTGCCGCGGATGCGGAGGTCGGGGCCGCTGCTGTCGAAGACGTGGTTGCGGTTCAGCGGCACGTTGCCGGATTGGTGCCTGATCGGAACGCCGCCACCGCCACCACCCCTATGGTTGCGTCCGCGCATACGTTTCACGTTCATTCGTATGGAGCACTTTCCTGTTCGCGACCACCCCGGGACGCACGCGGGCGCGGCCCGGCGGCAGTCGTCTGGTGGCTTTGGGTTTCGCCCGCTACGCCGCGGGCAACACAAGCGGGATCGCGCCTCAAGGGCCTCGATCCTGATCGCGCCGACACCCTAGCCGCCCGGGACCGTCCTATCAAACGTTTTCTCAGGCCCGTGCCACCAGGGCGCGAGGCACGCCGCCGAGGTCGGCGCGGAACGCCACCGGCCGCCCCGCCAAGGCCGCGACCGCTTCCGCCTGCCCGGCGCCGACCTCCAGCAC
>CAXTTB010000159.1:0-2714 GCA_964246905.1 uncultured Acetobacteraceae bacterium
CGGCCGCGCTGCTGCGGCGCCATCCCACCCGGTACGTGCACGACACGGAGCGCCTCGGCCGCCCGGACCTGGCGCCGCTCGCGCTGCGGGCGGCGGCGGCGTTCGGCGCGGAGGCGGTGTTCTGCGTGTCCAACCCGCCGAGCACGCGGCGGGTGCTGGACGCCTGCCTCGCCCGGGGCATCCCCGCCTATGGGGCGACGTGGGATTCGTGAACGCCCGTGCCGCCGGGCGGGCGGCATGACACCGATCACCGCAACCGAGGTGGGCTTGCCCCTGACGGTCGAGCGCGACATGCCTCAACAGGCTCCTCCCATGCCGCCCACACGCCATCCCGATGGCCCCCGACACGCCGGCCAGTGTGACCAGGGTTACACCAGGAAGCCCCGATTGCTGTCAAAGAAGCTGTCCCGAATACGAGCGCAAAGAACTGCCGGGGAGACGCGGACGCTGGGTGGGACAGCGAAGGCCGATCAAAGAGCCATGGTTCCGGCGGCTTCGTCCTGTGCGGCCGGGAGCACCTTTTTCCGGAGGATGACGGGCCGGCCGCGCCTTGCCGCCCCTCCAACCCCGGTGCGTCGGCGGCCATAGGGCCGCAAGGACTTGACCCGGATGAGCGATGAGCCGGGGCGGAACCGGCCACCCGTAGCAAAATATCGGTTTGACAATACGTTTCACGCAAAATTGAGAATCATAGACGTGAGTTTATGACAGTTCCGTGGCAAACGTACGTAGCAGAGTCCAGAAAGGAACCGGAATGGTCAGGCCTTATCGACAACGAAAACGTTGAAGCGGTGTTGGCGGACAATGGCGCTCCCTCAAGCCCTCAGTCAGAAGAGCTTTTTTGCTATGACCTGTGCTGACGACGACCTGACAACAAAAACAGCATCCATAGAACGCGACCAAACGAACTCCAGCTAGAAGCCTTGTACTAGCGCGATACAGCCGCCCCATGGCGCTTCGACGCTCGCATCAGTGAGACGAGATCATGCAAACAATGGACAGCCGGACCGATCAGGCCGTTGAGGCAGAGATCGCCATGAACAAGATCAGGTCGGACCCGATCACCCATGCCGCCGCCGACACGAAGCTCCTGGTCGTCGTCGAGCGCCAGGACTTCGCCCGCGGCTGCCTGACCTCCTGGATCAAGACGGCCTGCCAGGAGTTCGGCGCGTCGGGCGTCGCCGATGTCGCCGCACCGTCGTCGGAAGCCGCCCTGGCGCGGGCGGATGTCGTCGTCGTCCATGTCAGCGGCGCGATGCCGGCGGAGTGGCTGGAACGCCAGGCCGCGTGGCTGCGCGCCGACGGCCGCGACGTGCCGGTCGTGGCCATCGTCGATCCCGGCAAGGCGGGACCCGTCGCGGACATCGTGACGCGGTTCCGCCTGCAAGGCTACATCCCGACCTCCAGCAGCGTGGACGTCGCCGCGTCCAACGGCCGGGCTGACGCCGCGGGAATGCGTCGTGCTGGAGCTTCTGGAGCGCGGCATGTCGAACAAGATCATCGCATACCGGCTGAGCCTGTCGCAGAGCACGGTCAAGGCGCACGTCCACAACATCATCTCCAAGCTCAAGGTGCACAACCGCACGGAGGCGGCCGTCGCCTCGCACCAGATGCCGCCGCCGCCGGCGTGACCGCCGGGGAGGCCGCCATCGCCGCGGCGGCCGGAGCCAGGCTCATGCGCGCGTGACCAAGCAGCCGCCCGCACCGTCCCCCGCCACGTGGAAGCTTCCGCCCCCGATGCTCGACGCCTGGAACTGGAGGCTCGCGGCCTGCGACGCGCCGTTCGAGAGCTGCAGCAGCCCGGTGGCGCCGTCGTAGGCGGCCGTGCTTCCGGCCGCGCCGAAGTCCTTGATGTCGATCACGTCTCCGGCGTTGAAGCCCTCCAGCAACGGCCCGGCGTAGGAGCCGCCCGCGGCGCCGGCGCCGAACGACCCGGCCTGGGCGATGACCAGGCGGCTGTTGGACAGGAACTGCATCCGCGTGCCGCCGCCCAGCAGCGAGGCGACCTCCAGCGTCGCGGCGTCGCCCATCGTGAACAGCCCGGTGCTGGCAGGATCGATGGCGCCCGTCACGTCCAGGGCGCCCTTCACGTCGAGGGCGCCGTCATTGCGGAGGGCGGACACGGTGCCGGCGCCGTCCAGCGTCCAGGCGCCGCCCGCGTCGAAGACGAGCGACCCGAATTGGGTGAACAGCCAGCTCTGGCCGTTCTGCGTGACGGTGCCGGACCCGCCGGACAGGCCGGCGATGGACCCCGTGCCCCCGGCCAGCTCCATCGTGCTGCTGGCCGCCGTCCCGCCGCCGACCGCGCCCACGAACGTGGCAGTGGGCTTGACCACCAGGCGGTTGGTGCCGGTGTCCGAGAACTTGACGGAGTACGTCGATCCGGAGATCGACCCGGCATTGCTGACCGTCCCGGACCCGCCCGTCAGGAAGACGCCGAAGGCGCTCCCCGACAGGGACGCGCCGGCGTCGTTCGTGACGGCGCCGCCGCCCTCGATGTCGGCGCCCGCGCCGCCCGGGGACGCGGCGCTGATGGCGCCGGCGTTCGACAGCGTGGCCGGGCCGCCTTGGGTGAGCACGCCGGCGGTGCCGCCGGCGATCAGGGCATTGGCCGCGTTCACGACCTGGCCCCCGGCCTGCACCGCGCCGCCGTGCCGGCCCTCGCTGCGGCCGCGGTTGGTGACGGCGCCGGCGCCGCCGGGCGCGCCCACCCC
>CAXTTB010000159.1:2724-7712 GCA_964246905.1 uncultured Acetobacteraceae bacterium
TTCCAGGCTCGGCTGGTGGACGAAGTTGACCTCCGGCCCGCCGGACACCGAGCCGCGGGGATCGTTCGTGAACGTGCCGCCGCCCTCGAAATCGACGCCGGTGCTCGCCCCGGACAGGCGGCCGCCGTTCGTGACGCCCGCGGCGGCGGCCAGATAGACGCCGGCGCTGCCGCCGGAGATGGTCCCGCCGGCCTGGTTGGCGACATTGCCGCCCTGCACGAGGATCACGCCGTCATAGGCGGCGCCGTCGATCTTGCCGCTGTTCGCGACGTCCCCGTTGCCGCCGCTGATGAAGATGCCGAAGTTCCCGCCCGTCACCGAGCCGTGCCCGGTGTTCGCGACGCGCCCGCCGGCCTCGAAATCGACCCCGGCGCCGCCCGGCGCCGTCGAGGCGACGCTGCCGTCGTTCGTGAGCGTCCCCTGGCCCTGGTTGACCGAGACCGCGGCGATGCTGCCGGAGATGGAGCCGGTCGCCGTGTTCGTCACGTCGCCCGACGACAGCAGGATGCCGAGGTGGTCGGCGTTGGCGATGCTGCCGGAGTTCGCGACGGTGCCGGACCCGCCCGTGATGAACACGCCGGCCCCGCCAGGCCCGGCCCCGGCGATGGTGCCGCCGGCGTCGTTCGCGACGCTGCCGCCGGCGAACATGCCGATGCCGTCATCGACCGTGGCCTGGATCAGGCCGGAGTTCGCCACCGTGCCCAGGGCGCCCATGATGCGGACCCCGTCCTCCCCGCCCTTGAGCGAGCCGGTGTTCCTGACGGAGCCGCCGCCGTCGAGCGTCACCGCGTAGTTGCCGGGTCCGGAAACGCTGCCGTCGTTCGTGACCGTGCCGCCGGCGTGCGTCACGCGGATGCCGCTGCCGCTGCCGGAGATGGCCGCTCCCGCCGCGTTGGTGACGGCGCCGCCCTCCTGCAGGTAGATCGCGTCGGTGCCGGAGATGGCGCCCGAGTTGCTGACGGTGCCGAAGCCGGTGAGCGACACGCCGAAGCGGCTGGCGGACGAGACCGTGCCGGCGTTGCCGATGGCCCACTGGGCCGCGCTCCCCCCATCGATGGCGTCGGTTCCGGCGCCCGTCGCGATGACCTGGCCGGTGCTGGTGATGGTCAGCGGGTTGTCGGCGGCGGCCAGGGCCACCGGGCCGCTTGGGTTGCTGATCGTTCTTGACATGGAGAGTCGTCCTGTTCTGGATGGATGGGTCCGAGCATCTGATGCCAACCGCGGAACATCGTGGCCTGTGCCCGGCTGCGGGCGGCGGAACGGCGTAGGGCGGATCAGCGCAGCGCCATCCGCCATGGGGCGGCGCTGGCCGTTGGCGGGAGGCGCTGACGCTTTCCCACCCTACAAGCACGAAAGCCTCAACAGGTTAGAACCTTCGGTAATTGGCGTGGTCCTGAAGTCCAACGCGACGGGTTTGCGGGTCCTGCAAGCAACAAGCTGGCGCTGCATGAGTGACAGTAGTCCAAACGATTACGGTGATGCTCACGGCCAGCCCATGATGCTGGACGTTATACTGATGAACCGCGCCTGATCTTCTTCGTTATTGTTGTAGTCCCGCATAGATTCAAAAGGCAAGCTAACCCTTCGGTCTAGTGCTTGCGGGCGGGAGCCCCGGCCCGGTCACGGCCCGTTCCCGCGGTTGTGCGCCGAGAACACCGCCTGCAGGTCCGGCTCGCTCTCGAGCGCCACGTCCGACCGTTGCGATCCCCAACTGTAAACGGCGTCGAACGCGGGCGCGGCGACATGCTCCTTCCAGCGGGCCAGGATGGCGGTTGCCTGCCCGGCGGTCGGCAGCGAGTACTTGCCGCCATCGCCGTCGCTCCAGTCGCCGCCGCCGAAGCCCTGGTAGAACGGGACCATCTGGCCGTAGGGGATGCCCCATGACGCCGCCGCCGCGACGTAGCGGTCGATCATGCCGTAGTCGCAGTCCGGCAGCTCCGTCCGGCACGGATAGGGGTCGATGCCGAACAGGTCGATGTGCGAGTTGGCGGGGTCGTAGCTGCGCTCATAGGAGGGTGTCCTGGACGTCGAGAGGTTCATCAGGACGATGAACGTCATGGCGCCGGGCATACGGGCGTGAATCCAGTCGGACTCGGCTTTCAGGTCGTCCGGCGCGCAGGACGGGCGCCCGGCCGCCAGCACGCCGCGCGGGTCCGGGTCGTCCATGAGGAAGAAGCCGAAGACCTTGGGGTGGCCGACGTACGGCTGCACGGTGTTTTGGAAGCGTTCATCGGCGCCGTTGCACTGCCCGACCCACACCAACGCCTTCTCGCCGGCCCCCAGGTATTCGAGCTGGCCGACGTTGCCGACATCGGCCAGGTCGAAGCCGGCCCGGCCCGGCAGGTAGTTGCCCTGGCGGTCGAAGTTGTGGTTCGCGGCGTAGTGGAGCGGCCTGGCCGACGGGTCCGGGACGCCGCCGGCATGGGCCAGCCTGGGTGGAAACCCAAGCGTGAGCGCAAGGCCCGCAGCCGCGGCGCAGCGCAGGACCGGCCGGCGCGGTCCTTGCCACGACCCGCTCACCGGCCGCTGCTCTCGGGACGCTGCGCGGCCCGGCGGCCGACGGCGCACCAGAACGGGGGGTGTTCCGAGAACCGGATGTCCTCCAGGCCCGCCCTGCGCATCATCGCCGCGATCTGGGCACGTGAGAACCGTTGCTCGAGCGGCGTGGCGAAGCGGTCGAAGGCGTTGGTGCGCATGATATACAGGCTCTTGTCGCGGTACCAACTGAGCGGCAGCCCGGCAGGGTCGCGGCCCAGGCGCTCGGCCACGCGGCAGAGCCGGGCGACCGGCCAATAGACGCAGAGCGCGATCAACTCCGTGAGCGCGCGCTTCGGCCGGAACGGCAGCCGGGCGATCCCGCGCCGGGCGATGTCGGTCGCTTTCCAGACCGCGCGGAACCACGCGGGCCGCTGGTCCAGGGCGTAATACAGATAGAGCAGGAACGGTGCGCCGGGCTTCAGCAGCGCGACGCAGGCCTCGATGCCCGCCATGGTGTCCGGGACATGGTGCAGGACGCCCAGCGAGTAGCAGAAGTCCATGCTGCCCGGCGGGAGGGGGATGGCCGCGACGCTCGCGTGGTGGAACCGGCAGTTGGGCTGGCCCGCGAGGTTGCGGCGGGCGACCTGGAGCGCCTCCCCGCTCGCGTCGATGCAGTGCAGGGCGCCGACCCTGGGCGCGACCCGCAGCGCCCACCGCCCGCTGCCGCACCCGACATCCGCGCCGACCGGACGGTCGGGCAGCGACGCCCATGGGAAGATCGCGAAGTACTCCTCGAAGCGTTGTGCGGTCATGCCGTCGTCGGGAAGGCGGCTCTGGTCATAGGTGGACCATTCCTGGCCGAACGAACTGACGGTGCGCTCGTCGATGTTGTCCATGTCCACGCCTCCAAGGAAGATTGAGCTGGTTTCAGCGATGCTGGCGCCGGGCGCATGGGACGCGCGCTTCACGGCGCGTTGCCCGGTTCGACCGAAAGGACGGCAACGGCGCGGCCCGTCGTCTCTCCGGCCGCCAGGCAGAGGGCGACGGCGAACCAGAAGATCGGATGCCGGACGATCAGGCCGGTCATGCAGAACACGCCGAGGCCGCAGACCAGGGCGGCCAGCCCCGCCATCCCGGCGCCATAGGCCCGCCGTGCCGCGGCGCCCAGTATCCAAAGAAGGCCCAGGACGGCGACCACCCCGCCCTGCGTCAGCAGGTCAAGGAAAGAGTTGTGCGCCTCGAAGTTGGGCGCGGTGGAGAGCTGCGGATGCTCCAGGTTCTCGGGCTGCTCCTTCGTCTTGCTCCTCGCCGCCAGGATCGACGCGGGGATCTGGAGGTGCGGGCCGGGACCCAGGCCGAGGAAGCTGGTCGCGACCCCCAACTGCACGGCGTCCGTCCACAGGGAGAGCCGCAGGCCGGACTCCTGCCGCAAGTCCCGTCCGCCGTTCTTCGCCAGGCCCCTGGTGACGCCCTCGGCGTCCCCGGCCGCCGTGACCGCGGCAGGCGTGAGCGACGCCAGCATCAACGGCAGGCCGAGCACGACGACGCCCGCGAGGGCGGAACGGATGGCCAGCCGCCCGCCCGGCCGGAGCAGCCAGCCCCGCAGCTTCACCGCCGCGAAGACCGGCGCGGCGGCCACCATCGCCAGGGTGAACGTGTCGCTCCCGGTCATCCGGCCGACGTAGAGCGGCAGCACCATGCAGCAGATCGCGGCCAGACGGGCGCCGACGGAGGCCGCCGTGTCGGCAAGGTGGAGCGCCAAGGGCGCGAGCACGACGCACAGCAGCGCGAGCTGGTTGGGGTTGGCCGACCAGCCGCGGAACCGCTCCCAGAACCAGGGCTGGATCGCCGGAGCGTCCAGCAGGCTCCAGCCGACCGCGAGCTGGAACGCCAGGGACGCGGCGCCGAGCGTCGTCAGCAGCCACGCCACCCGGCGCAAGCGGCCCGCCGCGTCAGGCCCGGCGACGCTCAGGCAACTGACGGCCATCAGCAAGGGGTAGGCCATCGCGTCGTGCAGCAGCCAGCGCAGGTCGTACTGCTCGCCGATGAACAGCCCGGTCAGGAAGCCCAGGCTCTGGGCCAACAGGAACAGCGTCCAGAAGGCCAGCATCCGCGACAAGGCGGGCGTGAGCGACGGGCCGGGCCGGGCCGGCGCGAGGACGAGCCAGAGGACCAGGCACGCCTCGCCGGGGCCGGCCGGCAGGGTGCCGAGGCGGAGCTGCGACGCCGTCGTCAGCAGCAGGCCGAGCGAAAGCAGCACGTCTCCGGCCAGGCCCTGCCCCATGCCGGGCGGCGTGCGAAGCGCGGTCATGCCGGCCGCGTCCCGGCGCCCCGGGTTTTTTTGGGAAGCGGGAGGCGGAATGCCGGGAGGGCGCCGGACGTCACCCGCAGCAGCCGCCTGACCAGCAGCGCCATCGCCGCGTTCCACAGCACGATGGAGCCGGCCGCGCCAACTGCTGCGCCCGTCAGCCCGAACCAGCGGATGAGCACGGCGCACAGGGCGGCGTTGC
>CAXTTB010000160.1:0-4643 GCA_964246905.1 uncultured Acetobacteraceae bacterium
GGGCCACAGTCTGGATGTTGACCTCGGCCGCCTCGATCTGCAGCGAGGGCGTCACGATGCTGATGCTGGCGGGGGTCATGGTGATCGAGCTTGCCCCGACCCGCAGCGTGATGGAGGCCGCGGCCGTCACGGACACGCTGCCGAGCAGCGCCGTGACGCTGACATGGCCGGACTGGCTCGTCAGGCTGTCGTCCTGCTCCGTCACCACGGTCCGGTTGCGGCCGATCGTCGCGTCCTGGTCGTGCTCGACCTCGACCTTGTGGTCCTTCTGCGCGTGCAGCAGGACCACCTCCTGCCCTTTCTTGTCGTCGAACGACAGCTCGTTGTAGTCCTGGGTCCCGCCTTGCTTCGTGGACCGGCTGCGGAAGCCCTGCTTCGTGTGCTCCGCGGGCGGGAAGACCGGCGGCATCTCCTGGTGGTAGAAGCAGCCGACCACCACGGGGTTGTCGGGGTCGCCGTTCATGAAGGAGATGCCGACCTCCGTGCCCACGCGCGGCAAGTGCTGCCAGCCCCACTTGTCCCCGGACCATGCGTGCAGGACGCGGATGAACACCGACTTCGCGGCGGTGGTGTCCTTGCGGTGGTCGAACAGGGGCTGCACCTTGATGCGCGCGAGCGGGTCGGCATGGATCTCCTGGCCGGGTTCGCCGAGCACGATCCCGGAGAAGATGCCCGCCATGGCGGGGCGCGGCAGCGACAAGGGTTCGCGCCAGGCCATGGACTCGAGGAAGCAGGTGAAGGTGCAGTCGAACTCCGGCGGCCTGGTTCCGCCGATCCACGTCTCGTCGGACGCGGTGTGCCGGGTGCTGTGGAGGACGTGGGCCACGTCCTTGGCGCCGGTGCACGGGTCGGTGGCGAGCGTGAAGCGGAGACCGGGGCAGAGGTTCGGGTCGTACCCGTGCCCGCCGCGCAAGGACGCCGCCGCCTCCGCCGCCTCGACCTGGAAGCGGGCGCGGTCGGCGGCGACCTGGTGGTCGAGCGTCATCGCCGGCCAGCGGTAAACCTGGCGGTCCGCGGCGCCGGCGGTGCCGAGGCGGGTCGCCTGCTCGCCGGACACGGGCCGCTTCGGCTTCTCGGGGTCATAGTCCTGGGTCTGCACGTGGCCGTGAGCCGTCGCCAGGCCCTCGTACCAGACGTCGAAGATGTCCACGTTGTTGCCGAGGTGGATGACCCGGTGCAGCGGCTCCTGCATCGGCTTGAACGCCTGGTTGCCGTCGGCCACGACCAGCGTGTGCTTGGACGCGCTGTGCTCGAAGAAGTAGAAGTAGCCGCTCTCCTGCATGATGCGCTGGGCGAAGGCGAGGTCGGTCTCGTTGTACTGCGTCGTGTAGGGACGGACCGGGCTTGACCCGAAGACCCTGAAATCGACCGGCTCGACCTTGTGCTCGGAGAACAGCTCCCGCAGGATCTGCACGGCGGTCTTCTGCTGGAAGATGCGGCAATCGGCCGTCTGGCTGAGGAACCAGAGCCGCGGCACGACCTCCAGGCGATACATCCAGCGCGACCGCTGCTCAAGCCCCACCGCGTCCATGCGGCGGACGATCCCGTGGAACATCCGGTCGGTCCCGTCCTTGCGCCGCACCGTCACCGCGACCGGCTCGTAGAGCAGCTCGTCCGGGTCCACGGCGCGCTTGGTCGAGACGGCGACCAGCTCGATCTCGAACGGTGCGCTCAACTGCTCGTTGGCCGAGAGCGCGGTGGCGTGCAGGACCCCCTGCTGGTCCGGCAGCCGGTCGTCGCCCAAGGGCGACGTGAGCAGCAGCAGCGGCGAGAGCGCGTCCTTGGACATCACCGGGCCGCCTGCGCAGGCCGGGCGTCCGCGCCGCCGGGCAGCGCCACGGCCTTGCCGTCGTCCAGCGGGCGGCAGTCGAAGGTCTGGATGTTCCCGACATCCGTCAGGACGCTCATGTCGCCGCCGACGCGCCATGCGTATTGCGGGCCTGAGTAAAGCTGGGGACCCGAGGCAGGCTGGCCGGACGCGCCTGCCAGCGGGCTGAGGACGAACTGCCGCCGCGCGTCGAACCGGAGGTCGAGGTCCCGGCCGTTGCGGTCGGGCGCGATGGCGACCGTGAGGCGGCGCGTCCCGGGATGGCCGGCGGGCGCGCAGTCGTAGGAGCCTGCCTGCACACCCTTCGGCTGGGCCGTGGGCCGCGTCAGGCCGGCGCAGCCGCCCAGCGCGGCGAGCAGGGCGAAGGTGAGGAGATGGCGCATCCGAACAGGCTCCCGGTCGGACCGGCATCGGCCATGGGTGGCCGCCGGCCTTGTCCCCAACATCGTCCGTCCGGGCTACGGAAGCGTGTCGCCCAGGGAGGATTGCATTACGGCCGTAACGGGGCGGCAGGCTTGGCCGCTGTTGGCGTCTTTGATGCTTTGGGCGTCGATGATGATCGAACGGGCCGCTTTCGGGCGGCGCTTCGCGGTCTGGAGCCGCAGGCGGGCCTCGCCGGATGCGCGCAAGCGGCGACGTGGCCCTGCGGTCCCTGGGGTGGGCATTGGCCGAACGGGGCTGGGCCGAGGCGCCCGGGGATCGTGCCTGCGGGATCGCGGCGGACAAGCCCGACAGGCGGCATCGGCACCGAGGCCGTGACCCGCACGGCGGCTTGCGGCCGCGTCCTCCAGCCGCCGTGGCCGCGGCTGGGAAACCCGCGCGGGCACGGTTGGGCTGTGCAAGGGGCCATGCTTCCCCTCGTTCCTCGACCCCCGGCGAACGGTCGCTTCAAGATCGGCCGCCTCGCCGATGCGGGACACCCGCGAGGACCACTCGCCGTCATGCAGGGAAAAGATTCACCCCTCGCCAAGCCAGATCAGGACCCTAGCCTCGCACGTGCGGGGCAGCGCCCTGGCCTTGCCTTCCAATAGGGCGTTTCCAGGCGCGCTCACCGCATCGCGAACCCGCGGTAGCCGTCCTCCGCCACCGCCCGGCACACGCCCGCGTAATGCGCCATCCCGCCCGCGTAGGGCATGAACACGCGCGGCTTGCCCGGCACGTTGGCGCCCAGGTACCAGGACGAGGACGCCATCGGCAGCAGCGTGGCCTGCGCCGCGCGGCCCACCTCGGCGGCCCAGCCCTCCGCCGCGTCCTCCGTCGCCTCGACCCGCTGCCGCCCGTGGGCGCGCATGTGGGCGATGCAGCCGGCGATCCAGTCGGCGTGCTGCTCGATGGCGGTCGGCATGTTGGTCAGCACGGAGGGGCTGCCGGGGCCGGTGATGGTGAACAGGTTGGGGAAGCCGGGGACCTGCAGGCCGAGGTAGCTCCGCGGCCCCGCCCCCCATTGCCTGCGCAGCGTCCGGCCGCCCTCGCCCTCGATGTCGAGCGCGAGCAGCGGGCCGGTCATGGCGTCGAACCCGGTGGCGAACACCAGCACGTCCAGCGGATAGGTGGCGTCGGCGGTCCGCACGCCCTCCGGCACAATCTCCGTGATCGGGGTCTGCCGGAGATCGACCAGCAGGACGTTGCCGCGGTTGAAGGTCTCGAAATACGCCGTGTCGATGGGCGGGCGCTTGGCGGCGAAGGGGTGGTCGCGGGGGGTGAGGCGCTCGGCTGTGGCCGGGTCATGGACGATCTGGCGGATCTTGCCGCGGATGAACTCGGCCGCCGTCTCGTTCGCCGCCGGGGAGGTCATGATGTCCTGGAACGCGGCCCGGAAGCGCAGGCCGCCCCGTTCCCATGCCGCCTCGTAGCGCGCCAGGCGCTCCGCGTCCGGCAGGTCGAGCGCGCTGTCGGGCGAGATGGCCCAGGGGTGGCCGTTGGTGGACTCCCGCGACATGCGGCGGATCTCGGCGTAGTTGGCCTTGATCTCGCGCTGCGTTTCGGGGTCCATCGGGCCGTTGCGGGCGGGCACGCTGTAGTTCGGCGTCCGCTGGAACACGACCAACTGCGCCGCCGTCGCCGCGATCACCGGCGCGGCCTGGATGCCGGTGGACCCGGTGCCGACCTGTCCGACGCGCTTGCCCGTGAAGTCCACGCCCTCGTGCGGCCAAAGCCCGGTGTGGTACACGGGGCCGGCGAAGCGGTCCCGCCCCGGGATGTCGGGCAGGTTGGCGGTCGAAAGGCAGCCGACGGCGGTGATCAGGAACTGCGCCGACACGCGCTCCCCCGCGTCGGTCGTCACCAGCCAACGCTGCGACGCCTCCTCGAACCGGGCACCCGTCGCCCGCGTGCCGAACCGGATGTCGCGGCGCAGGTCGAAGCGGTCGGCGACGTGGTTGAGGTAGCGCAGGATCTCGGGCTGCTCCGGATACCGCTCCGTCCACTGCCAGTCCTGCTCAAGCTCAGGCGAGAAGCTGTAGGAGTAGTAGTAGCTTTCGGAGTCGCAGCGCGCGCCCGGGTAGCGGTTCCAGTACCAGGTGCCGCCCACGCCGTCGGCGGCCTCGATCACGCGCACGGACAGGCCGAGCCGGTCGCGCAGCACGTGGAGCTGGTACAGCCCCGCGAACCCGGCGCCGATGATGACCGCGTCGAAGCCTTGCAGCTCCGCAGCCGTGGTGGCCATGTCCATTGGGCGTCCCTCCTTGGATCGGTCTTGGCTTGCCCGCAATTCTGGCTGAGTTTTGCTTGCCTTTCCAGGGCGCTGCCCCGGACCCGTTGGGGCCGGAGGCCCCAAACCCCGTCCCTTCAAAGAATTGGGGCCTGGGGCCTGCGG
>CAXTTB010000160.1:4653-7671 GCA_964246905.1 uncultured Acetobacteraceae bacterium
CCGGGGGGGCCCCCCCCCCCCCCCGCCCGCGCCCCCCCCCCCCCCCCCCCCCCCCTTCCCCCTCATCACGTCCCCGTCCGGCGTAGCAGGTGATCCAGGCCGCCCACCCTGAACCAGCGGTAGCCGTACGGCTCCATCAGGATGCAGTGCACGCCTGCGCCGTCCGGCTGGCTGTGCGCCTCCGACAGCACGTTGACCAGCAGGCCGTCGTGCAGGCCGCTCGCCCCGGCCTCGAGGCGAACCTCAAGCGGGACCGCGCCCAGGTTGTGCACGAACAGCACGGCGTTGCCGCGCCACTCGTAGCGGATCGCCAGCACCTGCTCCGTGCCCGTATCGACCGGGGCGAAGGTGCCCCAGCCGACCTCCGGCACCTCCTTCCGCATCCGCAGCATCCGTTCCGTCCAGTTCAGCAGGGAGGCCGGGTCGCGGCGCTGGGCGGCGACGTTCACGTGCTCGAACCCATAGGCGCCGCCGCTGATGGCCGGCTGCACCGGGGCGTTGCTGGCCGTGAAGCCGCCGTGCGGCTCGCCGGACCACTGCATGGGCGTGCGGGCGCAGTTGCGCTCCGGCAGGTCCAGGTCGTCGCCCATGCCGATCTCGTCGCCGTAGCGGAGCACCGGGGTGCCCGGCAAGGTGAGCATCAGGCTGTAGGCCAGCTCCAGCCGCCGCCGGTCGCCCTGCAGCATGGGCGCGAGGCGCCGCCGGATGCCGCGCCCGTAGAGCTGCATCGAGGGGTCGGGGCCGAAGGCGGCGAACACCGTCTGGCGCTGCGCCTCAGTCAGCCGGCCCAGGTCCAGCTCGTCGTGGTTGCGGAGGAACAAGGCCCATTGCCCGGTGGCCGGGCGCGGCTCCGTCGCGGCGAGCGCCGCGAGCAGCGGCCGGCTGTCCGCGGCGGCGAGGGCGTAGAACAGGGTTTGGTTCACCTGGAAGTTGAACACCATGTGCAGGCGCTCCCCGGTCTCGCCGAAGTACTCCAGGTCCGTCTCCGGCAGGACGTTGGCCTCCGCCAGGATCACGGCGTCGCCCTGGCGCCATTGCAGGAACTCGCGGAAGGCGCGGAGCATGTCGTACTGCTCCGCGGGCTTGGTCACATCCGGCCCTTTTTCCGCAATCACGAAGGGCACGGCGTCCATCCGGAAGCCGGACACGCCGAGCTGCAGCCAGAAGCCCATGATCTTGAGGATCTCCGCCTGCACGTCCGGATGGGCGGTGTTGAGGTCCGGCTGGAAGTCGTAGAAGCGGTGGAAGTAGTACTCGCGCGCCACCGGGTCGCGGGTCCAGGTGGTGGCCTGCACGCCGGGGAACACCACGCCGTCCCGGCTGTGCGCCGGGCGCCTGCGGGACCACACGTACCAGTCGCGGTATCGGGAGTCCCGGTCGCGCCGGGCCGCCTGGAACCATGGGTGCTGGTCGGAGGTGTGGTTGACCACCAGGTCGATCAGCACGCGGATGCCGCGCTGCCGGCAGCCGTGGGTGAACTCGACGAAATCGCCCAGCGTGCCGTAGCGGGGATCGACGCCGTAGTGGTCCGTGATGTCGTAGCCGTCGTCCCGCTGCGGCGAGGGCTGGAACGGCATCAGCCAGATCGCGGTGACGCCCAGCCCTTGCAGGTAGTCCAGCCGGCGCAGCAGGCCCAGGAAGTCGCCCACCCCGTCGCCGTCGGCGTCCATGAAGGTCTCGACCGACAGGCAGTAGATGACCGCGTTCTTGTACCAGAGGTCGTTGATCACGCCGTGCTCCCCGCAGCCCGGATGAACATTGCGCCAACCGGCGCGTTGTGTCGCCTGCTGCAACAAAGAGGGACGCCCATGGCCTTGGCTTGGTGGCAGAGCGGCATCGTCTATCAGGTATACCCGCGGTCGTTCCAGGACAGCGACGGCGACGGCGCCGGGGACCTGCGCGGCATCACGCGCCGGCTCGGGCATCTCGTCTGGCTCGGGGTCGATGCGGTCTGGATCTCGCCGGTCTATCCCTCGCCGATGACCGACTTCGGCTACGACGTGGCGGACTACTGCGGCATCGACCCGCTGTTCGGCACGCTGGAGGACTTCGACGCGCTGGTGGGCGAGGCGCACCGGCTCGGCCTCCGGGTGATCCTCGACTTCGTGCCGAACCATTCCTCCGACCGGCACCCGTGGTTCCAGAGCAGCCGGCGCGGCGCGGACGGGAAGGGGGACTGGTACTTGTGGCGGGACGCGGCGCCGGGCGGCGGGCCGCCGAACAACTGGCTGGCGAACTTCGGCGGCCCGGCCTGGACCTGGGACGCCGTGCGCAGCCAGTACTACTATCATTCCTTCCTACCGACCCAGCCGGACCTGAACTGGCGCAACCCGGCGGTGCGCGCGGCCCTGTATGACGTGCTCCGCTTCTGGCTCGCCCGCGGCGTCGATGGGTTCCGCGTCGATGTGATGTGGATGATGGTCAAGGACGACCAGTTCCGCGACAACCCGCCCAACCCCGATTGGCGGGAGGGCCAGCCCTCGCACGGGCGCCTGCTGCCGCTCTACACCGCCGACCGGCCCGAGGTGCACGGGATCGTGGCCGCCATGCGCGCCGTGCTGGACGAATATGGGGACAAGGTGCTGATCGGCGAACTCTATCTGCCTATCGACCGCCTCGTGACCTACTACGGGCAGGACGGGCGCGGCGCGCATCTGCCGTTCAACTTCCAGCTCCTCTTGCTGGAGGACTGGACGGCCACGGCCATCGCGGCGCTGATCCGGGAGTACGAGGCGGCGCTGCCGCCGGGCGCGTGGCCGAACTGGGTGCTGGGCAACCACGACCGCCCGCGCGTCGCGAGCCGGCTCGGCCCGGCGCAGGCCCGGGTCGCGGCGATGCTGCTGCTGACGCTCCGCGGCACGCCCACGATCTACATGGGGGAGGAGCTGGGGATGCTGGACACGCCCATCCCGCCCGCCGCCCTGCGCGACCCGGCGGAGCTGCGCGAACCCGGCCGGGGCTTGGGCCGCGACCCCGAGCGCACGCCGTTCCCGTGGCAAATCGGCCCCGGCGCCGGCT
>CAXTTB010000161.1:0-7665 GCA_964246905.1 uncultured Acetobacteraceae bacterium
GCGCACCAAAACACGCCATCACGACGTTCCCGAAAGCGATTGTGCAACAGGCTCCACGATGAATCTCAATGGCGGTGATGTCATGCTCTGACCGCCATTGATGCTCGCAAGCACCCGCAGTCACGCCTATCGCAGGAACTCCTTCGCGACCTTGCAGATGTAGGTGTACTTGGGATTGACCACCTGCGTGCACCGCGCGTCGGCGATCTGGCCGAGGAACATGTAGGCTTCGGCGTCCGTGAAACCGTAGTCGTCCGCCAGCCAATACACCATCTGCTCGAACGCAAGGCGCATCGCGTCCTCAAGCGGCCGTGCGCAGCCGAGCGTCGCGATGTAGGTGTCCGTCTCGATCCGCGGCCAGGTCATCCGGGCCGGCTTGTCCCGCAACGCCACGCTCAGCGTCACGCGCGCGCCGATCTCGGTGGCGCCCATCCCGACGCACTCGCCGTCGCCTTGCAGCGCGTGGCAGTCGCCCACGTACAGGCTGGCCCCATTCTGCTGCACGTCGAACAGCACGGTGCTGCCGGTGGTGATCTCCTGGACATCGAGGTTGCCGCCATGCGTGCCGTTGTCGACGGTCAGCACGGCCCCGTGCACCGGGGCGACGCCGAGGACGCCGATCATCGGCTTGATGGGCAGCTTCCGCTTGTCACTCCAGTGCACGAAGCCGTTGCTCACCTCCATGGCCCGGGTGTGGATGCCGAACTCCTTTTGCCGGACCCAATCCGGGAACATGCCTATCCCCGGCCAAAGCGCCGTGTAGCCGATCGAGTCAAGGTCCATGGCATGGATCTGCACCGCAAGGACCTGCCCGGGCTTCGCGCCCACCACCCGGAGCGGCCCGGTCGCAGGGTTGACGAAGGGGAAGCGCACCGTCTCCGGCGACAGTTTGGATGCGGTCGAGGAGATCAGGCCCTCGTTGCAGTTGATCTCGCACTCCACGGTGACGTGCTCGCCGGGTCGGATCTCGGTGACGCAGGCGTCGGTGGCCGACAGGGCGTATTTCAGGTTTCCGGCCTTCGGGATGACGCGTGCCATGTCCATGGTCGTTTCCTTACTCTGATTGAGCTTCAGTCAAGGTCGTGCCGCCACGGCAGCAAGGCCCGCTCGACCCGACTGACAACCGCCGAAAGAACGAGGGCGAGCGCCACGGTGACGGTGAGCGCCGCGAACACCTTGGAGATGGCGTAAAGGCTGCCCGCCTTGAAGATCGCATGGCCCAGTCCCTCCGAGGAGGACATGAACTCGCCCACGATGGCGCCGACCAGCGCGAAACCGACCGTGAGCTTGAGGCCCGCGAAGATGTCGGTCAACGAGGCCGGCAGCACAAGCAGCCGGAAGATCTGCCGGCGGCTCGCGCCGAGCGAGCGCATGAGGTTGATCTGGTCCGGATCGACCCCGAGCGCGCCCTTGTAGGCCACAACGAGCGCCACGACCACCACGGACAAGGTCGCCATCGCGAGCTTGGACGCGAAGCCGGTGCCGAACCAGATGATGGCGATGGGCGCCAGGGCGACGATGGGCACGGATCCGAGCGCCAGCACGAAGGGCTGCACTACACGCGAGGCGAACCGCGAAAACCAGAGCGACAAGCCCAGCACCGTGCCGAGCAGGTTCCCCAGCACGAACCCGCCCAGCGTCTCCAGCCCGGTCACCCGGGCATCCACCCAGATCGAGCCGTCGGCAACCATGGCCAGCAACTGGGTCCCGATGGCGCTAGGCGAGCCGAACAGGAAGGCGTTCACCCCGGCGCCGCGCGTTCCCCATTCCCAGAGACCGAGCAGGGTCGCGAGCAGAAGCACCTGGCACAGCGCCACCTGCAGCATCGACCGATGCACCCGCCGTTGCCTCTCTGTGCGGGGCCGGGTCCGCCAGCGCGACACGCGGGTTGGGGATGGGAAGGCAGCCGGGGTCGTCATCGGATGTCCAGCTCGGTCCAGATCTTGCGGACGGTGCGCGCGAACTCCGGGCGTTCCCGCATCGCCATCATGTCCGTCCGATCGCCCGGCAGCTCGATATGATGCTGCGACACCACGGTGCAGGGCCGGTGCGAGAGCACGACGACCCGGTCCGACAGGCTGACTGCCTCCTCGACATCATGCGTGATGAGCAGCAGCGATCGGCGTTCGCCACGGACAAGCCGGGCGGTGTCGCGCTCGATCAGGATCTTGGTCTGGAAGTCGAGGGCGGAGAACGGCTCGTCAAGCAGCAGAACTTCCGGGTCTGAGGCGAAGGTGCGGGCCAGCGCGACACGCTGGCGCATGCCGCCGGAAAGCGCCGATGGATAGTAGTCCGCGAAGCCTGCCAGCCCTAGGCGGTCCAGCAGGCGATGCGCCGTGGCCAGCCGCTCGCGGCGGTCAAGGCCCTTCACCTCGAGGCCCAGCGTCACATTTTGCACCGCGGTGCGCCACGGCAACAGCAAGTCCTTTTGCAGCATGTAGCCCACGCGCGGCGGTACGCCCGCGAGTTCGCGCCCATGCCAAAGCACCGATCCCGCCGTGGGGAGCAGCAGGCCGCAGATCAGGTTGAGCAGCGTCGTCTTGCCGCAGCCAGACGGCCCGACGATGCTGACAATCTCGCCCTGGCCGAGGTCGAACGACACGGAGCCGATCACGCCAACAGGACGTCCATCCTCGGCGCCGAACGTCTTGCCCAGCCCCAGCGCGGACAGCGGCGGCGCACGGCCGGCGCCCTCACGGCTTCGCGTTGGTGCAGGCGATGCCAGTTCAGGCAGCCTTCACCGCCTTCTCGGCAAAGCTGTTGTCCACGATCTGCTCAAACGTCGTGGTGCCCTTCACGTTCTTCAGATACTTCTGCATGGCCATGAGGTTGTCCCACTGCTTGCGATCCACCAGGACCGACTCAGCCGGGATCTTGTATTGGATCTCCGCGTCGATCGCCTTGTCCACGACGTCCCCGGGGAGGTCCGGGAACTCCTTGCGGGCGACCGACTTGGCATAGGCCGGGTCGCTGTAAACCCGGCGACCCGCCATCTCAAGCCCGGTGCAGAGCGCCTGCACGGTGTCAGCCTTTTGCGTGAGCGTGTCGTTCAGCACCATGATCCCAGTGTTGCAGAATGGGCCGATGGCGCTGGAGAAGTCGAACACGGTCTTTGCCCCCTGCGCCTCCGCCGCCGCGACGTTCGGTTGGTAGGCGATGGCGACGTCGGCGCGGCCGGCCAGCATGGCGGCGATCTCCGTGCCTGGGTTGACCGCGATCATCGTCACGTCCCGGCCGACCACCAGCCCGCTCTCTTCCAGCAGCTTGCGGGTGACGCTGTAGTTGGTGTTGGGCTCGGGCGAGGTGACGATGGTCATGCCCTTGAACTGCTTCGGGTCGGTGATCTTCTGGGCCGTCTTGGACACGCCGAAATAGTGGGCGCGCTGAACAACCGTGCCGACGACCCGGCCCGGCCCGCCACCCTCCACCGAGATCGGGACCATGGTCGGGTCGCCGATGCCGAACAGTGCGGAGCGCCCCAGGACAGCGGCGAACGCCTGCGTGTCGCCTCCTGCTGCGCTCACGTTGAGGTGGATGCCCTGCTTCTCAAAGTAGCCGGCGGCCTGCCCGACATAAAGGTTGATGTAGCCGAGGTTGTGCACAGCCTCGGTGAAGCTCACCTCCGTGATCGCCCGCGCGATCCGCGGCGCAAACAGCAAAGCCGCAGTGCCCGCTACGCCCAAAACGGTGCGACGGGAGAGCGGCATGGGGCTTACGGATGGGGTCGCGAAGCGGGTCATGAGGGTCTTCTCCACAGTGGCATTCCAGGGCCGGTGCCCGGGGACGTTGCCGTAAAACCATCGCAGCAGGGCTTTGCAGGGTTTACCAAGCAAACACGATGCCAGGTCCGGCCCGAGCCTTGCTCGTCGATTTGAGAGGGTCTCTGCCGAACCTGCTCTCACGACCGGACATCGCCAACTTGGCGGCCGGCGGCAGGCTTTGAATCTATCTCCCCCTCTTCGTCACAGCTTCCCTCTACGAACCGACCTCATCATCCGCTATACCGATCGGTGCTAGGATCGTCGTCGGTCCGCGCACGTCACAGGAAATCCTTGCCGGCGTGATCCTTCAGCAGGTCGCTGTTCCGGACGTAGTCGGAAAGCACCTGCACCGACTTGTGCCGGCTGACCTCGCGCATCTTCCAGATGCTGGCGCCGGTGGCGGCGGCGCTGGTCAGGAATCCTGCCCGCAGGCTGTGCGCCGCGAAGTCCGCCGCCGCGTAACCCGCCGCTAGGACCCGGCGCTTGACGATCAGCGACACCGATTGGTCAGTGAGCGCCGAGCCGACCCGGCCGTTGACCAGGCTGCGGAACACTGGCCCCTCGCTGATCCCTGCTTGCGCCAACCAGGCATCCAGGTGCGCCACCGGCTTGAGCCGGCGCCCGTCCGGGACAGCGATCACCACGCCCCTGCCCTCCTGGTCGGTCTTGCTGCGTCCGACCTGCACCCGCAGGCCGCCCGGCACCCGCTCCAGGTCGGCGACCGTCAGCGCCACCAACTCCGACCGGCGCAGGGCTGAGGCCATGCCGAAGGCCAGCAGGGCGCGGTCGCGGATGTCCGCCAGCCTGTCGCCGTCGATGGCCCGCAGCACGGCGTGGAGGACGTAGCTGTCGGCCGCCGCCTTGCGCGTCGGCGGCGTGCGGCGGCTGCGGCGGATGCCGGCCAGGACGTCGAGGATGACCGTGCCGCCTTCCGCCCTGTGCGGCGCGACAAGGCCGGCCAGCCGGTGGTGGTGGCCGAGGGCGGCGAGGATGCGGCCAATTGTGGGCGGCGCCAGATGCCGGTCGGCCAGAGCGGACAGGTAGACCGCGATCACACCCGGGTGCGCCGGCAATGCGGGATGGCCGCGCTCCTGGCACCAGCGGCTGAAGGCGGCCCAGTCGGCTTCGTACTTGGCGCGTGTGCCTTCGGCGCGCGACGCGTCGCGATAGCGACGAGCACTGTCCACCTCGGCAGGCGCGAAGGTCGGAAGTTGCTCGTCTCGGCGGACGGAGATCAGGTCAGTCATGGGCCGTCACCGCGTTGTCCCGGCACACGGCACACCCGGGCTGCCCAGGGCGCCTGCAACTGCCGTCGCCCCGGCCGGCATTCGCGCCGGGGAAGCTGGCTCCCGCCTCGCCGCCATCTGCTCCCTGCCCTGCTCCCACCGGCTGTTCTCCGCAAATAAGGCAGCCCTGACTAAGGCTGGTAAACGTTTTCCCGGCTGCCCAGGATGGCCCAATATCAGCTATCGGGAATGCATATTTGCGGACAGAATGATTTGCGCGGGCCGCCACTCGATGATATCCAGATCACCGTGTGTATCTAGGAGCAGGCGCGATGCAGGTCGGGAAATGGGGCAACAGCCTGGCCGTGCGGCTGCCCGCCGCCGTGGTCGACGCCCTGCAGCTCAAGGAAGGCGACGAGGTGCAGGTCGAGGTCGCCGACCCGCGCACCTTCCGCGCGGGCCGCGACACCACCCGCGACGACGCCCTGGAGGCCCTGCGCGCCCTCGGCTGGCGGCTGCCGCCTGGTTTCCGCTTCTCCCGCGACGAGGCGAACGAGCGCGGCGGCGGGGCGTGAGCCCGCCCTTTCTCGACACCAATGTGCTGGTCTACGCCGCCCTGCAGCCGGACCCGCGGTCGGACGCGGCGCGCGCCCTGCTGCGGGCCGGCGGGGTGATCAGCGTGCAGGTGCTGAACGAGTTCGCCAACGTCGCCCGGCGCAAGCTGCGCCGTCCTTGGCCGGAGGTCCGGCACGCCCTGGCCGCCGTCCGCGCGCTCTGCCCAGCGCCGCAACCGCTCACCGTGGCCACGCACGAGGCCGCGCTCGCCCTGGCGGAGCGCACGGGGTACGCCGTCTACGACGCCCTGATCCTGGCCTCGGCGCTCGAAGCGGGTTGCGACATCCTCTGCTCCGAAGACCTGCAGGACGGCCAGGTGATCAATGGGCACCTGACCATCCGCAACCCGTTCCGGCCGGGATGAGCGCCGTGCGGGATACGGTCACCCCTTCCCTGCCCGGCATGCCGGACCCGCCCGACGCATGTCCAGGCGCCCTCACCCTGCACACCGACCTGCTCGGCGACCTGCAGGTGCCCGGGGGCGCCGGACGCGCCGCCGAGCTGGAAGCGCTCACCTCGCGCGCCGCCCTCTACGCGAGTCGCGCCCGCGGGCTGGGCGCCCGCCGGGTCTACCGCTCGGCCTGGCGCGGCTACGAGGCCTAGTGCCGCAGCCTCGGCCGCGAGCCGCTCGGCGGCGACTCCGAGCTGATCGCCATGTATGCTACGCGCCGCGCCGACCAGAAGGTCGCGGTCAGCACGCTGCGCATCGACCTCGCCGCCATCCGCACCGCCCACCTGCTCGCCGGCGTCCCGCTCGATCTGCGCGACCCGCGGCTCGCCATGGTGGTCGAGGGCATCACCCGAGGCCGCGGCACCTGCCCGGTCAAGCAAGCAGCGCCTGCCGTGCCCGACGTGCTGCGCCTGCTGCTGGCCGCCTCCCCACCGGATAGCACCGCGCTTGGCGCGCGCGACCGCGCCATGCTGCTGCTCGGCCTCGGGGCGGCGCTGCGCCGCTCGGAGCTGGTGACGCTGCGGGTCGGCGACGTCGAGCCGGTGCCCGGCCGCGGCCTGCGCCTGCTGGTGCGCCGTTCCAAGACCGACCAGCATGGCCAGGGCCAGGAGGTCGCGGTCTGGGCCAACCCGGCCGAACCGCTGCTCTGCCCCATGATCGCACTCGACGCCTGGCTCGGCCACCGGACCCAGGCCCGCGACTTCGACGGGTCAGCCGCTGAGAGCACCCGCCGGGAGCGGCCGCTGTTCTGCGCCGTGACCAAGGCCGGACGGCCCACAGGTGCGGCTCTGTCCGACAAGGCGGTGGCCCGCCTGGTCAAGGGTGCCGCCACGCGCGCCGGCCTCGATCCCGAGCGCTACAGCGGCCACTCGCTGCGCGCCGGCCTTGCCACCGCCGCCGGCGACGCAGGCGCTGGCCTCGCCGACCTCATGCGCCAAACCCGGCACAAGAGCACCCAGGTCGCCCTCGCCTATCTCCGCCCCGCCGACCTGTGGCGCAACAACGTCACCGAACGCGTGTTCGCGGCGAAGAACAAGAGCGAGGGTTGAGCAAGGCAGCCCAAGGGCTGGTCGCGAATGGGAGACCGTGACCTCGGCCGAAACGCTGAAAGGCAATCGATACGGGCCGTCATGCCCTCGGTTCAGCCGCCGACGGCGCGCAGCAGGGTCGGGAGGTCGAGGCGACGGAGGCTCGCGGTGGCCACGCCGTCGATGATGTCGGCGAACAGCACGCGCTTCTCTTGCAGGATCTCGCCGATGCGCTGCTCGATGCTGTCCGGGGTCAGGTGGGCGAACACC
This sequence comes from uncultured Acetobacteraceae bacterium, assembly GCA_964246905.1. Lineage (GTDB taxonomy): Bacteria > Pseudomonadota > Alphaproteobacteria > Acetobacterales > Acetobacteraceae > CAHJXG01. Next base: position 7,352 of record CAXTTB010000161.1, read on the forward strand.
TGCACCGGGCGGGTCTGGCCGATGCGGTGGGCGCAGTCCTCGGCCTGGGTCTCGACCGCCAAGTTCCACCAACGGTTGAAGTGAGACACCACCGACGCCGCTACGAGGTTCAGCCCCACCCCGCCCGCGCGCAAGGAGGCCACCAGCACGCGGTGATCCGGGTCGGCGGCAAACTGCCCGATAGTGCCGTCGCGGGCGGCGGGGGACATGCGGCCGGTCAGCAGCAGCGGACGAAGCGGCCCCATGGCATGGGCGATGGCCTCGGCGCCGAACGGGGCGGCGACGAACTGGCTGAACACCAGCGCCTTCTCGCC
>CAXTTB010000162.1:0-3996 GCA_964246905.1 uncultured Acetobacteraceae bacterium
GTGCAGCCGGTCGGCGATGGCGGCGAGCCGGCCCTCCGACCACGCCGGGCCGATCACCGTGACGCCCGTGGGCAGGCCGTCCGGGGTCAGGCCGGCCGGCACGGCGATGGCGGCCAGGTCGCACAGGTTGACGAAGTTGGTGTAGGCGCCGAGCCGGCTGTTGGGACAGATGGGGTCCGCGGCAAGCTCGGCGAGGCTTGGACAGAACGGCGCGGTGGGCAGCAGCAAAGCGTCGTAGCGCCGGAACAGGCGGGCCGCGAGGCCGCGCACCTCCGCCAGCCGGTGGAACGCATCGAAGGCGTCCACCGTGCGCCGGCGCAGCCCGCCTTCCAGGATGCCGCGCGTCACCGGATGCAGGATGCCCGGACGGCGCTCGACGACCTCGCGCAGCGCGGCCGTGCGCTCCGCGACCCATGGGCCGTCGTACAGCAGGCGGGCGACTTCCAGGAACGGGGCGATGTCCACCGCCTCCGCGCCCAGCGACGCCGCGGCCTCTCGCACCAGCGCGGCGATGGGCGGGTCGCAGGCCGAGAAATCGTCGCCCACCGCGATCCGGACGTCGCCCGGCAGCCCGGCGCGGCGCAGGTGGTCGAACGGCGCCGGGCGCGAGTACGGGTCGGCGTCGTCATGCCCGGCCATCACCCGCGCGACCGCCAACGCCTCGTCGGTCGTGGCGGCGAACACCGAGATCGTGTCCAGCGACCGACAGGCCGGCACCATGCCGCGGGCGGAGATGCTGCCGACCGTGGGCTTGAGGCCGACGATGTTGCCGAACGCCGCCGGGACCCGCCCCGACCCGGCGGTGTCCGTACCCAGCGCGAACGACACGATGCCCGCCGCGACCGAGACCGCCGAGCCGGAGGATGAGCCGCCCGGCACGCGCGCCGGGTCGAAGGCGTTGCGCGGCACGCCGTATGGGCTGCGCACCCCCACGAGGCCGGTCGCGAACTGGTCGAGGTTGGCCTTGCCGAGCAGCACCGCCCCGGCGTCGAGCAGGCGCTGCACGGCGGGCGCGGTCTCCGTGGGGACGTAGGCGTAGCCCGGGCAGCCCGCCGTCGTCGGCAGGCCAGCCACATCCAGGTTGTCCTTGACCGCGAAGGGCTGGCCCCACAGCGGGCGGCCCTGCGGCCCCTCCCCCGTCAGCGCACGGGCGCGCTCCAGCACCGCCGCGTCCGGCAGGCGGGTGATCCACAGGGCCGGGTCCGCGTAGGCCCGGTCCGCGGCAAGCGCCGCCTCCGCCATCGCGAGCGGCGTCATGCTGTCAGCCTCCATGGGCATCGGGGGGCATCGGGCCGGCTCCGTGGTTCGCGGCGTCAGGCGGACGGGCCGCCGCAATCCGCCGGAGTGAACACCGCCGCCGCCCTGCCGTCAAAACGACGGGATGGCATAACACGCTCGCCAAGGCCCGCCGCCATCCGCACGCTTGCGGCCAGCGACCCAGGCGGACCCCCTGTCAGCCCTGCGGCGCCTTTTGAAAGGCCCGGTCCGGCGCCTCGAAGAAGCCCGTCATATGCGTGAGCCGCCCGTCGTCGCCGAAGCGCACATAGCTTGACCCGCGGACGAACTCGGCGCCCGCCCCGTCGAACATCGTCCAGTGCACCAGGCCTTGCCCGTGGTGCTCCAGGAACTTGTCGTTGCGGAACCTGGCGCCGGGGAAGTGCTGCCTGGAGTGCTCGATCTTCTGGATCAGCTCCGCGTGGCCGCGGCATTCGAACGACGGGTCGTTGTAGATGCAGTCCTCGGCGACGCTGGCCTGCAGGCGCCGCCGCTGCTCGTCCGGGCTGACGCCAAGGGACCAGGCGGACTGATAGGTCTCAAAGGTCGCGAGGTGGGCCGGCTTGGCCATCCTTCACTCCGTTGCTGCTGGTTGCGGAGTCACTCGCCGCGTTGGGCGGGGACATCGGAGAAGCCGACGATGCTCGCGATGCGCCCGGCCTCGTCGAGCCTCATGCTGTCGTAGCCACGCACCAGGACAGTGCCGGCGTCGTCCTTCATCAGCCAGTTCGCAAGCGCGGCGTCGCCGTGCTGCAGGTGGTGCGCCAGGGCGAAGCTGTAGCCGGGCCGCCGTTGCTGGAAGCCGGCCAGGTGGGCGGCCAGGGCGTCCCGCCCGCTCAGCCGGGCCATCGCGTCGAAGTAGGCGATGTCGGGAGCCACGCTGTCCTCGAGCACGCGGCGCCGTTCCTCCGCGCTGACGGCGGACCAGGCCACGAGGTAGCGTTCGAAGAGGCGCCGGCTTGCTGGAACGTCCATGGAAGTCCTCGCTTGCTGAAAGGGTGGTATCGCGCTCAGGAGCCGCCCGGCGTCGCATCAGGAGGCGCCAGCAGCGTTCCCAGGAACACCTGCCTGAACAGGCCGAGCGCCACGGGGCTGCGGTCCACCTTCATCCGCAGCATGGCCCCATACCAGGCCGAGAGCAGCAGTCCCGCCAGCGCGTCCGCGGGAACGTCGGTCCGGATGTCCCCGGCGGCCTGCGCCGCCCCGAGCGCCGCGGCGAACGGCTCCTGCAGCTCCGCGAACGCCCGCGACAGCCGCTCCCGCAGCGCCTCGCTGTGCTCGGAAGCCTCCAGGCCCATGTTGCCGACCAGGCAGCCGTACCGCCACCCCGCGCCCTCCAGCAGCCCGGCCACCGCGTCGAAGTACGCGCGCAACCGGTCGAGCGGCGGGCGGCCCGTGTCGCGCAGGGTCGCGTCCATGAGGGCCTGCGTCCGACCGACGTAGCGGTCGAGGACAGCAAGCCCGAACGCCTCCTTGGACGCGAAGTGGTTGGTGAACGACCCTTGCGGCGCGCCCGCTGCCCCGGTGATCTCCCGGATGCCGGACTGCGCGAAGCCGCGCTCATGCACCACGGCCACGCCGGCTTCGAGGATCTTTTCGCGGAGTGATGCCCGGCCCATGGACATTCAATACGTTCGACTGTATTGAATGTCAAGGCAAGCTTGGCTAACCTGGCTCTGGTCGAACGGAGAACGGCGATGATGACGGTGGAGATGACGCAGGACGCCCTGGACGCGGCCGGCCGGGCGCTGTCCGGCAAGGGGCCGGTGCAGATGGTCAACCTGATCCGCTACCGGGCGCAGGCGGATTATGGGGAACAAGCGGGGTTCCCGCCCTGCTCGGGCCGGGAAGCGTACCTGGGCCGCTACGTCGCGGCCTTCGCCGCGGTGGCGGCGAAGGTGGCGCCGGGCGAGACGTTCCGCCCCGTGTTCCTCGGCAGCGTGGCCGCGACCGTCGTGGCGCCGACGGGGGAGGCCTGGGACGACATCGCCATCCTCGAATACCCGAGCTTCGACGCGCTGCGGAAGATCATCGAGACGCCCGAGTACGAGGCGGAGGCCGCCCCCCACCGCCGGGCGGCGCTGGAGGACTGGCGCTTCGTCGCCGTCCTCAAGGCCGAGCTGCCGGGGTCGTAGGATGTCCCCGGCTGGCACCGCGTTCGCACGGCACCGCGTCGAGACTGCGCGCCACCGCACCGCCTGGATGGAGGCCGGCCCGGCGGACGGCCCGCTGATGGTCTTCATCCATGGCTGGCCGGAACTCGGCCTGGTGTGGCGCGCGCAGATGGAGCACTTCGCCGCCGCGGGCTGGCGCTGCGCGGCGCCCGACATGCGCGGCTACGGCGGCTCCGCCGTGCCCACATCGACCGCCGCCTACGCCGTCCGCGAGCTGGCCGCCGACATGGCCGAGCTGCACGACGCCCTGGGCGGGCAGCCCGCCGTCTGGGTCGGGCATGACTGGGGAAGCGCCGTCGCCTGGGCGATGGCGTCGCACCACGCGGAGCGGTGCCGGGGCGTGGCGAGCCTGTGCGTGCCGTACCTGGCGCGCGGCCTGGCGCTGCCCACCCTCCTGCCCCTCATCGACCGCGCGCTCTACCCGGCGGACGCCTATCCCGTCGGCCAATGGGACTACTGGCTGTTCTACCGCGAGCACCTGGCCCAGGCGTCCCGCGACTTCGAGGCCGACGTGCGGGCGACGCTCGCGCTGCTGTACCGGCCGGCC
>CAXTTB010000162.1:4006-7653 GCA_964246905.1 uncultured Acetobacteraceae bacterium
CCCCCGCGGCCATCGGCAAGCCCGCCCGCTCCGCCGCCATCCGCGCGAACCGCCGCTCGTTCGGCGCGGCGCGGCGCGCCCCGGCGATGCCGCGCGACGAGGCCCTGCTGAGCCACGACGACTTCGAGGCCCTGGTGTCCGCCTTCGAGGCCACGGGGTTCGGCGGCGCGGATGCCTGGTACATGAACGACGCCGCGAACCTCGCCCACGCCGCGGAGGCGCCCCGCTTCGGACGCCTCACGCTGCCGGCGTTGTTACTGCACGCCGAGCACGACATCGTCTGCGACACGGTGCGCAGCCGGCTCGCCGAGCCGATGCGGGAGGATTGCAGCAGCCTGACGGAAGTCACGATCACCGGCGGCCACGAACTCATGCTTGAGTGCCCGAACGAGGTCAACGCCGCCATCGCGGCCTGGATCGACGCCAACCGGCTGGCTGCCTGACCGGCGCTAATCCTTGAACGGATCGAACTCGCCGTCCCCGGCCATCGCCACCGCGAAGGGCCGCAGCGTGTGCTGCACCCGGACCGTGCCGGCGTGCGGCGCCAGCACGTCCGGCAGGCGGCGGTAGGCCATCGGGCTTTCGTCCAGGTCGCCGCCGGCCAGCAGCACGCCGCGCTCCCCGAGCCAGGCGTCCATCTGCGCGCGCTTGAACGTCCGCTTGGCCTGCATCCGCCCGAACAGCCGCCCGGCGCCATGGACCGTGGAGTACAGCGCCGCCCGCGCGGCCGGGCTGTCCACGCCCTCGACGATCACGGCGTCGTCGCCCATGGACCCGCCCACGAAGCCGCGCTGGCCGGGCCAGGCGGGCGTGGCGCCCTTGCGGACCACCCACAGGTTCCGCCCGCCATGCGTCTCCCGCCAGGCGTAGTTGTGGTGGTTGTGCACGCTGTCCGTGACCGCGCCGCCGATGATCCGGCGCACGCGCTCCACCACCCACTCGCGCCCGGCATAGGCGTAGCGCCCGGCCAGCTCCATGGCCGCGACGTAGCGGCGGCCCAGCTCGCCGTCCTCGTCCACCACGGCGGGCGGCACGTTCATGCCGTCCTGGCCGCCAGCGAGCTTCAGGTACTTGGTGGCGCTCGTGTGGCCCAGGCCGCGGCTGCCGAAATGCACGCCGATCCAGACGAAGCCGGCCTCGTCCCGCATCAGGTCCACGTAGTGGTTGCCGGACCCCACCGTGCCGAGCTGCGCCATCGCCTTCTTCCGATAGGCTTCCATGTCCGCGTCGCGCCAGGCGTCCTCGTCGTCGAACAGCGCGTGCTCCGCCCGCTCGGCGTTGGCGCGCCCCATGCCGAACGACACGGCCCGGCGGATGTCGGCCAGGATCGCGCCCGCCCGCTCCTGGACCGCCGCGTACGGCGTGTCGAGCCGCACGGCCATGTTGCCGCAGCCGATGTCGAAGCCGACGCCGGAGATGCTGACCTGGCCCTCATACGCGACCACGCCGCCCACGGGCTGCGCGTAGCCCAGGTGCCCGTCGGCGCACACGACGCCCGCCACGACGCGGCCCACGCCCATGCAGTTCCGCATCTGCGCGAGCGTCGCGTCCGCGTGCGGGCCGAACACCCGCAGCGGCGCGTCCCGGTAGGCGGCGTCCTGCTCGGGCAGGGCGACGGCGGCGATCTCGGCCTGCAGGTGCTCGGCCCGCGCGGCGTCGCGGAAGCCGCACCAGGCGGGCATCCCGCGCCCGCCGGGCGCCTCGCCGGGGCGGGCGATGCGGCTGTCAGGGTCGATGCCGGCGGTGAGCGCCAGCTCGCGGGCGCGGGTCTCGTAGGCGCTGGGGCGGCGCATGGCCGTCCTCCTGTGCAAGATTGTTGGTGAAGGCGCTCCGGCGGCCCTTCGCAGGCCGCCGGAGCGGTTCAGCGGGCGCGGTTGAAGTCGGCGATCATGGCGGGCGCGGCTGCGTCGAAGCCAGCCACGTCCACCATGCCGGCGTCCGCCGGGTCGGCGTGCAGTTCCTCGAGGAGGGCGGCGCCGGGGTGGGCGTCAGGTTCGCGTCCATGGTCTTGCCTGGCGCCGGGGCAGCGCACTCTCGCCTTGGTGGCCGCCGATGACGGATGTAGCGGGAAACGCACGCTCCGACACACTGCCGCAACAGGCCGCTGTCTCCCTGGCGCCTGAACTTCCAGGGGGTGCGGCAGATGACCATGATGCAGGTCACGGACTACACGCGGCAGATCAAGAGCAGGTTCGACCTTGAACGGGCCCTGGGACCGGACGGCCGTCGCAAGACCCATGTCCTGTCGTCCGCCGGGGCGTTGGAGAGATGCCCCATCAGGATCGACAACGGCTCGGTCGTCACCCTGTTCATCAATTCGGAGAACCTCTACGTCCACGGCTACGGAGGCGGCCAGACGGTCTTCGTGACCGACGACAGCCCGTCGCCGGCCATTACCGGCGAGCGGCTCGGCTACAGGTCCAACTACGGCGCCCTCGGCTGGGACCGCAGCACCACGCCCGAGCGGCGGTTCCACGTCCAGGGCATCAGGGACGCGCTGCACGCCGCGTCCCGGGGCGAGAGGCTCAAGCGGGACGAGTTCATCAACCTTGCCATCCTGATGGAGATCACCCGCTTCCCGTCGCTCGCCCGGAAGGTCACGGCGGGGGAGGTCATCAACAACACCGAGGTTGACTGGGCGTTGCAGCACAAGGCCAAGGGGACGGAGATCATCACCTCGAAGATGGCGAACTCCGCCTGACCATCCGTCCTGGCCGGGTGTCCGGCCCCGGCTGGCCGGGTCGCGCCGTGGGCAGGGGTTGATCCGGCACACCCGGCCTCGCTCCCGTTCCTGGCCGACACCATCAGGTGCAGCGCTCGCGCGTGAGACGCGGCCCTGCCCGGCAAGCATCTCCCCGCCATAGCTTTGCACGCATGGACCTTCCCGCCCCATCGTATGTTGCATTTATGCAACGCTCACAATCGTCTGCCGGGCCGGAGCCGATGCGCCGCTTGCATCGCACCGGCGACGGGCGCATGTTGCAGTGCACAATAAGTGGAAGCGTCCTTTCGGCAAACCCGGGCCAAGCCCGATTTGAGGGGGACATGCAATCGCATCAAAATTGACGATCCGGCAAAGCGGGCCAGCCGTGCAGGACCCGCAGGCACAGATGCGCGGCGTCGCGGTATTGATGCCTTGCCAATATGTCGTTTATTGATGCAGAGCATCGAACATCTTTGCCAATCACAGATGAATGAACCAAAGCTGAGATATGTCTTGGTCATATTGACCATGCTCAATCAATAATATTAAACAACAGATCAAGGATTTTTTCATGAACACCCAGACAATCCCCTTCGCACGCACCCAGTCCGCCGGCCTGTTGGCCGCGTTCAGGATCAAGCTCGGCGAACTCCACCTGCAGTGGCAGCAGGCGAGGTCCCGGCGCCAGGAGATCGCGCAGGTCACGCACGAGCTTTCCATCTGCACCGACCGTCAGCTTGCGGACCTCGGCTTCAGCCGCAGCGACATCCCCGACATCGCCCGCGGCCGGCACGCCCGGGCGTGACCGGAGGCGGCAGCATGGCGCCGTCCTGATCCCTGGCAGAACACCCGCCGCCGCGGCCCCCCGCCCCCCAGCGCCAGGCGGGCCCGGCGGCGCCGCCCGCCCCGCCGGCCCGCTGCACAGCCGCCCGGCCGGGGGGTG
>CAXTTB010000163.1:0-1870 GCA_964246905.1 uncultured Acetobacteraceae bacterium
GCAAGCGGAACACGCTGGCGCTGCGGCAGCAGTTCCGCAACTTCAAGCTGGCGTCGGCGCCGGGGCGCCCTGCGGCCCCATCGGCGTCACCACCCGGCCGAACACCCGGCGCTGGTAGTCCTCCCCGCGGTCGGCGTTGGCGGAGTGGTAGTTCGCGGCCGCGAGGCTCCAGTCGCCGGTCTGCCGGAACAGCGCCGACAGGAAGCGGGCGGCGTAGCGGGCGTTGGCGGCCGGGTCGAACGCCTCCTCCAGGCTGGCGAAGGCGGTGGGGTGGTGCATCAGGTTGACCTGCATGCAGCCCACGTCGATGGAGCGGACGCCGCGGGCCTGCAGGGTCCGCACGGCGTCGATGGCCTGCTCCTTGCCCTCAAAGAAGAAGCCCGTGCCCTCCACGTTGATGGTCCAGGGCCAGGCGCGCACCTGCTTGGTGAGAGGGTCCAGCCGGCCGCTTTCCACGCGGGAGATCGCAGGCATCAACTTGTCCGGGATGCGCGGCGCCTTTTGCGCGGCGGCGATGGCGGCCTCGCAGGCGGCATAGGGCGCGTCCGGCTCGGCCCGGGCAGGGGCGGCGGCCAGCAGGAGCGCCAGGGCGGCGGCAGCTTTCAGCATTCGATGCGACGCCACCGGATCAAGCGGCCCACTGCTTATGCGGCGATGAGGCCGCCCAGCCGGGCCAGCGCCGCCAGGTGGCTGTCGGTGTCGCCGAAGCCGCGCTCGATCATGGTCATGCGCTTGAAGTGGTGGCCCACGGCGTACTCCATGGTGACGCCTATGCCGCCATGCATCTGGATGGATTCCTGGCCGATGTGCCGCCCGCTGCGCCCGACCTGCACCTTGGCGGCGTGCATGGCGCGCTGCCGCTCGGAGGGGTCCGGTTCGGACGCCATCATGGCAGCGTAAAGCGCCATGCTGCGCGCCTGCTCCAAGGACACGTACATGTCCACGGCGCGGTGCTGCAGCGCCTGGTTCTCGCCGATGGCGCGGCCGAACTGCTTGCGGGTCTTGAGGTAATCCACCGTCATGGCATGCATCGCGGCCATCACGCCGACGCCCTCCGCGCACAGGGCGGCCAGCATCTCGTCGTTGGCCTGCTCCAGGACCGGCAGCGCCTCCGCCGGGTCGCCGAGCGCCTCCGCGGGGGCGTTGGCGAGCGTGACCTCGGCGGCGCGCATCCCGTCCTGGGTCGGGTAGCCGCGGCGGGTGACGCCGGGCGCGTCGGCGTCCACCAGGAACAGGCCGATGCCGTGGCGCTCCCGGTGGTCGCCGGCGGTGCGGGCGGTGACGAGCAGGGTGTCGGCGCTGTCGCCGTGCAGCACCAGGCTCTTCTCCCCGGTGATGCGCCAGGCGTCGCCGTCGCGCTCCGCCCGGGTCGCCACGTCGTTCAGGCTGTGGCGGGACTGCCGCTCGACCTGGGCATAGGCCAGGATGCGCTCGCCCGCGGCGATGCCGGGCACCAGCGCCTGCATCTGCGCGTCCGACGCGGCGTGGCGGAGCAGCGACCCGCAGGCGACGACGGTGGCGAAATACGGCTCGACCACCAAGGCGCGGCCGAACGCCTCCATGACCATGGCGGTATCGACCAGCCCGCCGCCGAACCCGCCCTGCTCCTCCGTGAACGGCAGTCCCAGCAGGCCGAGGTCGGCGAACTGGGTCCACATCTCCCGGCTCCAGCCCTCCGACGCCGCACGGTAGCCCTTGCGCGCCTCGAAGCCGTAGCGGTCCGAGACCATGCGGTCCACGCTGTCCTTCAGCAGCCGCTGCTCGTCAGTGAGGTCGAAGTCCATGCCATTCCCCCGGTTCGCGTTGGGGACAGCGTAGCTGAAACTTCAAACGCTGCGAAGGGGGGGGGGGGGGGGGGGGGGGGGGGGGG
>CAXTTB010000163.1:1880-6034 GCA_964246905.1 uncultured Acetobacteraceae bacterium
CCCCCCCCCCGCCCCGCGCGGGGGCCCCCCCCCCCCCCCCCCGGGGGCCCCCCCCCCCCCCCCCCCCCCCCCTTTCTCCCAAACGGCCACCGTGCTGCGAAGGCTTACAAGCCCTGCTTCACCTTGTCCGCGCTGTTGGTCACGGCGCGTCCGGCCGCGCCCAGATCCTGCCCGGCGCCGGCCGTGGTGTTGCAGGCGCTCAGCATGGGCGCCAGGCTGGCGAGCGCCAGGGCGAGCAACAGGGCGCGGGCGGCATGTCGGAACTGAATACGCATCAACCTCTCCTTGGAACGGGCGCCGGGGTCCAACCCGCGACGCCCGGAATGGTTCCGGTTAGAACCCAAGGATCGCTTTGGCAACAATATTCCGCTGGATCTCGTTCGACCCGCCGTAGATCGAGATCTTGCGCCAGTTGAAGTAGGTCGGCGCCGCCTCCGCCGCGTACTCGGGACCCACGGGCGGCTCGTTGCTGCCGTGCTCGTGGTCGTCGTACGGCAGGATGTAGGGGCCGACCACGTCCATCAGCAGCTCCGTCGTCGCCTGCTGCAGCTCGGAGCCTTTGATCTTGAGGATCGAGCTGGCCGGGTTGGGCAGCGCCCGGTCCCGCGTGCGCTCGTCGGCCACGACGCGGAGCTGGGTCATCTCCAGCGCCTTTAGCTCGACCTCGACCGAGGCCAGCTTCTCGCGGAAGTGCGGCTCTTCGATCATCGCGCGGTCGCCGACGCGCTCCAGGGCCGCCAACTGCTTGATGCGGCGGATGCGCGCCTTGCTGACGCCGACGCGGGCGATGCCGGTGCGCTCGTTGCCGAGCAGGAACTTGGCGTAGTCCCAGCCCTTGTTCTCCTGGCCGACCAGGTTCTCCACCGGCACGCGCACGTCGTCGAGCCAGACCTCGTTGACCTCCACGCCGCCGTCGATGGTCTGGATCGGGCGGACGGTGATGCCCGGCGTCTTCATGTCGATCAAGAGGAAGCTGATGCCCTCCTGCTTCTTCTTGGCCCCTGGGTCCGTGCGGGCGAGGCAGAAGAACCAGTCGGCGTGCTGCGCCAGCGTCGTCCAGGTCTTCTGCCCGTTCACCACGTAATGGTCGCCGTCCCGCACGGCGGTGGTGCGGAGGCTCGCGAGGTCCGAGCCGGCGCCGGGTTCGGAGAAGCCCTGGCACCACCAGATGTCGAGGTTGGCGGTCGCCGGCAGGAACTGCTTCTTCTGCGCGTCCGACCCGAACTGCGCGATCACCGGGCCGACCATGTTGGTGTTGAAGCCGAGCGGCGCGGGCACGCAGTTCTGCTGCATCTCGTCCTGGTAGATGTAGAGCTGCACGGGCGTCCAGTCCTGCCCGCCCCATTCCTGCGGCCAGTGCGGCACCGCGAGGCCGTGGGCGTTCATGATCTGCTGCGCCGTGACCTGCTGGTCGCGGGAGACGTGCTCGCCGCGCTGCACCTGGTCGCGGATCTCGGCGGGGATCTGCGTGGTGAAGAACTCGCGCATCTGCTCGCGGAAGGCGCGCTCCTCGGCGGTGAAGCTCAGGTCCATGACAATCCCCCCTTATCGCAGCTCGAACAGCCCGGCGGCGCCCTGGCCGCCGCCGATGCACATGGTGACGACCACGCGCTTGGCACCCCGGCGCTTGCCTTCAATCAGCGCGTGCCCGGCCATCCGCGCGCCGCTCATGCCGTAGGGATGGCCGATGGAAATGGCGCCGCCATCGACGTTCAGCCGGTCGGCGGGGATGCCGAGCTTGTCGCGGCAGTACAGCACCTGGCTGGCGAAGGCCTCGTTCAGCTCCCACAAGTCGATGTCGTCGATGGCGAGGCCGTGGCGCTCCAAGAGGCGCGGCACCGCGAACACCGGGCCGATGCCCATCTCGTCGGGGTCGCAGCCGGCGACGGCCAGGCCGCGGAACACGCCCATGGGTTCCAGGCCGCGCCGCGCCGCCTCGCGGTCGGACATGATGACGCAGGCGCTGGCGCCGTCGGAGAGCTGGCTCGCGTTGCCCGCGGTGATGAACTGGCCCTCGCCGCGCACCGGCTTGAGCTTCGCCAGGCCTTCCAGGGTGGTGTCCGGGCGGTTGCCCTCGTCCTGGCGCAGGTTGGCCTGCTCGTGCCGGACCTCGCCCGTCGCCTTGTCGGTCACGGCCATGACGCTCGGCAGCGGCACGATCTCGTCGGCGAAGCGCCCGGCCTGCTGCCCGGCGGCGGTGCGGCGCTGGCTTTCCAGCGCGTACTCGTCCTGCGCCTCCCGGCTGATGCCGTAGCGGGCGGCCACGATGTCCGCCGTCTCGATCATCGGCATGTAAACCGCCGGCACGTGGTCCTCCAGCCAGGCGTCCTTGTACATGTGCCGGTTCATCGTGGTCTGCACCAGGCTGATGTTCTCGAGGCCTCCCGCCACCGCGACCGGCACGCCGTCGCACACCACGCGGTTGGCGGCGATGGCGATGGCCTGCAGGCCGGAGGAGCAGAAGCGGTTCACCGTCATCGCCGCCGTGCTGGGGGCGAGGCCCGCGCGCAGCGCCGCCTGGCGCGCGATGTTGCCGCCCGTGGCACCCTCCGGGTTGGCGCAGCCGAGCACGACCTCCTCGACCTCCGCCCCTTCCAGCCCGGCGCGCTGCACCGCGTGCTGGATGGCGTGGCCGCCCATCTCGGCCCCGTGGGTCATGTTGAACGCGCCGCGCATCGCCCGGCCGATGGGGGTGCGCGCGGTGGAGACGATGACGGCTTCAACCATGGTTCAGTGTCCCTGCTTCATTTCGGTCTTCATCTCGGCGATCAGCTCGCGCTTCGCCAGCTTGCCCACCGGCGTGTGCGGCAGGGCGTCACGGAGTTCGAGGGCGGACGGCAGCTCTTGCCGGCCCAGCTTGTCCGACAGGAACTCGCGCAACTCCTCAAGCGTCATCGGCGCGGCCCCGTCGCGCAGCACGACGTAGGCCTTGGCCGCCTGGCCGCGGTACGGGTCCGGCACACCGATCACCGCGGCTTCCCGCACGGACGGGTGCTCGTGGATCGCGTCCTCGATGGCGCGGGGATACACGTTGAAGCCGCCGGAGATGATCATGTCCTTCTTGCGGTCCACGAGCGTGAACACGCCGTCCGGCGCCATGTGCCCGATGTCGCCGGTGAGGAACCAGCCGTCCACGAAGGCCTCCGCGGTCTCCTCCGGACGCCGCCAGTAGCCCGGGGTCACGTTCGGCCCGCGGATGCGGACCTCGCCGACCTCGCCCGGCGGCAGCACGCGCCGGGGGTCGTCGAGCGCCACCCCGTCCATCTCGATGCCGGGCAGCGGCACGCCGATGTCGCCCGGCCCCGGCGGGCGGTCGAGCGGCAGGTTGGTGCCGGCGGGCGAGGTCTCCGTCATGCCCCAGCCGCCGCCGAGGCGCAGCCCGGTGATCCCCTCCATCCGCACGCCGACCTCGTGCGGCAGGGCCGCGCCGCCGGAGCTGGTGACTTTCAGGCTCGACAGGTCGCGGGTGGCGATGCCGGGGTGGTTGGCCATGGCGATCCACATGGTCGGCACGCCGAAGAAATGGGTGCAGCGCCCGGCCTCGATGTCGTCGAGCGTCTGGTTCACGTCGAAGCGGGGGCGCAGCATCAGCTCCACCCCGCAGGACAGCGCGCGCAGCATCACCGCGGTCAGCGCGTAGATGTGGAACAGCGGCAGCACGACGAGCACCTTGTCGCCCGGCGCGTAGCCCCGCTGGCTGTCGCCGTTCCAGGAGTCGTAGATCGCGACGGCGGCGGTGAGGTTCGCGTGGGTCAGCATGGCCGCCCGCGGCGTGCCGGTGGTGCCGCCGGTGTACTGCAGCACCGCCACGTCCGAAGGCTCCACGTCCGGCCACTCGGCGTCGGGACCATCGAGGTCGCGCAGCGTGCGGGCGCCGGGCGGCACCGGGGCATCGACGCCGCCGGGTCCCCAGTCCGCGTCCTCCGCCACGATCAGCGTGCCCACCGCGCCGGACTGCCGGACGGCCAGCGCCTGCGGCAGCAGGGAGGGCAGGTTGCCGGCGATCAGGACGTGCGCCCCGCTGTCCCCCAGCTTGCGCTCTATGGCGCGCACGGGGTCGAGCGGACTGAGGTGCACCACCCGGGCGCCGGCGCGCAGCACGGCGAAGAAGGCGACGCGGTGGCGCTGCTGCTCGGCAACAGCCCGGCCCACCC
>CAXTTB010000163.1:6044-7598 GCA_964246905.1 uncultured Acetobacteraceae bacterium
CGGGGCGCCGGCGCCACGCCGGCCCACGACGGCGCGGGGGGGGGCGGGGCGGTGGCCGCCCAGCAGCGCCACCGCGTCGCCCGGCAGCACGCCGAGCGCGATCAGGCCGCGCGCTAGCCGGTCCACGCGCCGCCCCAGCTCGGCGTAGGTCATGCGCTGCCCGCGGAACTCCAGCGCCGGGCGGTCGGCGTAGTCCCGCACGATGCGGTCGAGCAGCGCCGGGATGGTGCCGGCCGGGATCGGCATGTCCCAGTGCACGCCGGCTGGGTAGCGGACCTCCCAGGGGTGCGGGCGCCGCCCCGGCGTCATGCCGGTCATGCCGCCCGGGCCTTCTCGCCCCCGAAGCCCTGCCCGGCGTCGGCGAGCTTGACCAGGAGCGGCGCCGGGCGCAGCAGCTCGTCGCCGGTGGCGGCGAAGAAGTCCTGCAGGCGGTCGCGGATGCGGGGCAGGCCCACGAGGTCCGCGTAGAACATCGGCCCGCCGCGCCAGGCCGGCCAGTTGTAGCCGTGCAGCCAGATGGCGTCGATGTCGCCGGGCCGGGCGGCGATGCCCTCCTCCAGGATGCGGGCGCCCTCGTTGATCATGGGGTACACCAGCCGCTCGGTGATCTCCTCCGCGCCGATGGGACGGCGGGTGATGCCGAGCTTCTCGGATTCCGCGGCGATGATGCGGTCCACCTCCGGGTCGGGCGTCGCGTTGCGGCCCTCGTAGATGTAGAAGCCCTTGCCGGTCTTCTGCCCGTAGCGCCCGGCGTCGCACAGCGCGTCGGACACCGGGGCGCGCTTGCCGAACGCCTTCCTGATCCTCATGCCGATGTCGAGGCCGGCCAGGTCCCCCATGGCGAACGGCCCCATGCGGAAGCCGAAGGCGGTGAGGGCCGCGTCCACCTCGGCCGGGCTGGCGCCGTCCAGCAGCAGGCGCTCGGCGGCGTCGCTGCGCCGGGCCAACATGCGGTTGCCGACGAAGCCGAAGCAGTTGCCGACGACGACGCCGACCTTGGACAGCTTCTTGCCGATCTCGGCGGCGGTCGCGATCACCTCCGGGCTGGTCTGCCGGCCGCGCACGACCTCCAGCAGCTTCATGACGTTGGCCGGGCTGAAGAAGTGCATCCCCAGCACGTCGCCGGGGCGGGAGGTGCTGCCGGCGATCTCGTCGATGTCGAGGTAGCTGGTGTTGGTGGCGAGCACCGCGCCGGGCTTGGCGAGGCGGTCCAGCTCGGCGAACACCTGCTTCTTCACGCCCATGTCCTCGAACACCGCCTCCACCACGATGTCGGCCCCCTCCGCGCCTTCGAGGCCGAGGCGGCCCTGGATGCGGGCGCGGCGCTCTTCCGCCTGCGCTTGGGTGATGCTGCCGCGCTTGGCGGAGATGCCGTACAGCTCGGTGATGCGGGCCAGGCCGCGGTCGAGCGCCGCCTGCTCCGTCTCGATCACGGTGACGGGGATGCCGGCGTTGGCGAAGCACATGGCGATGCCGCCGCCCATGGTGCCGGCGCCGACCACGGCGGCGCGGGCCACCGGGCGCGGCTGGTTGCCCGGCGCCGCCCCGGCATGG
>CAXTTB010000164.1:0-7586 GCA_964246905.1 uncultured Acetobacteraceae bacterium
CACCTCATGGCCAGCGCGGCCGTGGAACGCTGCCGCCTGCGCCACCTCGCCTACCCGATCTGGGGCTGGACCCTGCCCCCCGGCACCGGGCTGCCCGGCCCGCTGCCCTCCGGGATGCGGCTCGACGTCACGGACCACCTGCCGGCGAAGCGCCGGGCCATCGCCGCCCATGCCAGCCAATACGGCGGCTTGATCCAGGACGACCCGGACGGCTTCCAGTTGCCGCCCAGCCTCCTGGACGTCTTCAACCGGCCATACGAAACATTCCTGACGCTGCATGGGCCGGCGGAGCGACGGCCCGCTTGACCGGGTGGGCGGCACGGTCCGCGCGCAGGCTGGCGACGATACGCCCGGCCTTCGTGGTTTCCCCCGCCAAAGCCGAAACCGGAACCCGGACGCGCGCCAGCCCCGGCGCCATGCCCTCGATCATCTCCCAGGCCCTGCCGAACGTGCCCAGCTTCAACGCCGCATCCACAGACGCCGGGTCGCAGCCGAGATCCCGGGACAGCCATGGCGGCGCAGCGCCCTGATCCTGGACAAGGCGGCGGACCTCCGCGCGCAGCCGGGCACGCCGGACGTGGTTGGCCACAGGCTCCAGCGCATCGTCCAGGAAGGTGTCCGGGGTCACGAGGCGGCGGCGGATCGTGTCGGCCATGCCGCCCACGGCTCGCCCATCGATCCGCCCCGAGACCGTCACGCAGACATCCGGCGCATGGCGAATCCGGGCATCGACCCGGCGCAGCGCGGCGAAGAACGCCCGGTCCTCCCCCACCGCGAGGGGCGGCACGCCGCCGGCCCGGCGATAGGCGTCGAGCGTCACGCAGATGCTGGCGCCCGAATGCTCGGTGTGCCGGGGCCAGGGGTCGGCCGGGTCGGGGTCGATCAGGTGGTCGATCTCGTCCAGCAACGCCCCGTAGGCGCACTCGCGAGCATCGTCCTCGTGCAGCGCCGTGGGGATCGCCGCGGCGTCGGCGTCGTCGAGCACCGCCCGTCCCGCCACCGCGTCGGCCCCTTGCCGGATATGGGCCAGGTTCGCCGCCAGCCAGCCCGGCGCGACCTGGCCGTCCGCGTCCGTGCTGAGCAGCACCCCGCCCGGCGGCAGCTTGCCCGCAGCAAGCTCCATCGCCAGGCGCCGGGCCTCGCCGGCGGTCTGCCGCTTCGATGGGAAATCATGCTCCACCACGTCCAGCGCGAAGGACAGGCCGGGCCGCATGGCGCGGGCGATGGCGGCGGTCGCGTCCGTCGAGTTGTTGACCAGCAGCACGACATCGAACCCGGCCCCGTCGAGCTGCCGGTCCAGCGCCTCCAGGCATCGCGCGATCCACTCCGCCTCGTCATGCGCCGGGATGGCGACGGCCACCGGCAAGTTTGGTCCAGCCAAGGAGAAGGCGTCCACGCGCGGTCCCATGAATGTTTTTGAGACCCGTCCAACACCGCGAGGCCATCGCAAGTTCCTGTGTTCCAGGACCATCGCGCGGACTTTACCCCACGCAGGCCAGCTCCGCCCGGATGGCCTCGTCCAGTTCGCGGATGCGGAAAGGCTTCTGCAGGAAGCGCCGGTTGATGGGCTGCGGCAGGAAGTAGCCGGAGATGAGGATGACCCGGAGGTCCTGGAAACGCCGGCCCGCGATGTCCGACAGCTCCAGCCCGGACATGCCGGGCATCCGCACGTCCGTGACCATCACCTCCACGCCCTCGCCCTGGTCCAGCACGCCGAGCGCCGCGTGGCCGCTGGTGGCCTGGACCACGGTGTAGCCGAGTTCCTGCAGCATCTCCGCCGAGGTCTCGCGCACCGCCTCGTCATCGTCAACCAATAGGATCATTTGCCACCCGCCTTGTCCCTTTCCCTCTCGGAAGCACGCGGCACGGGTGACGGGATCGCCGTCCGTAGGCCATCGAAACCCATAACCTGAAGTTGAGACGAAGCGCCCTTATAGACGAGAAAAGACATCGCGTCACGCCTTCATCCGCGCGGCATAGTTTATCATTTCTTGACCGACATAAATGTGACAGGTCAACAACGAAAGGGAAGTTGGCGGAGGGGATGAGATTCGAACTCACGGTACGGCTTGACGCCGTACGGCGGTTTAGCAAACCGCTGCCTTCAGCCACTCGGCCACCCCTCCGCCGGGGTCGTCACACAGCGTTTGCATGGCGGTTCTAGGCGTTCCCGCCCGGGCCGTCAAACGTTCAGGATGCCGGCGATCAGGATGCGGGCAATCAGGATAGGGCGACGGCGAAGCCCCGCTGCACGCCGGGCCGGGCCATCAGCACGTCGTACCAACGCTTCACGGCCGGGAACCCGTCCAGGCTGACCCGGTGCCGCTCATGCCGCCAGGCCCAGGCCAGGATGGCGAAGTCGGCGACGGACAACGCGCCGGCCACGAACTCGGCCTGCGCCAGGCGCCGGTCCAGCACGCCGTACAGCCGCAGCGTCTCCTTGGTGTAGCGCGCGAGGCCATACCGCTGATCCTCGCCGTTCACCGTCAGGAAATGGTGCACCTGCCCCGGCATCGGCCCGAACCCGCCCATCTGCCACATCAGCCACTCCAGCACCGGCACCCGCTGGCGCAGATCGGATGGCATGAACTGCCCGGACCTCTCGGCGAGGTAGAGCAGGATGGCGCCGGATTCGAACACCGAGATCGGCGTGCCGCCCGGCCCGTCCGGGTCGATGATCGCCGGGATGCGATTGTTCGGGCTGATCGCCAGGAACTCCGGCTTGAACTGCTGGTCCTTGGTGATATCGACCACGTGGACCGAGTACGGCAGCCCCATCTCCTCCAGCGCCACGCTGACCTTGCGCCCGTTCGGGGTGTTGTAGGCGTGCAGCTCGATCATGCCGGCCTCCTCATGCTGACAACCGCTGCTTGAGCGCCTCGTTGACCAGCGCCGGGTTGCCCTTGCCGGCCATGGCCTTCATCACCTGGCCCACGAAGAACCCGAACAGCTTGTCCTTGCCTCCGCGGTACTCCGCGAGCTTGTCGGGGTTCGCGGCCAGCACGCGGTCCACCGCCTGGTCGATGGCGCCGGTGTCGGTCACTTGGCGCAGGCCGCGGCTCTCGACGATGCTGGCCGGGGACTCGCCGGTTTCCACCATCGCCTCGAACACCTCCTTGGCGATGCGCCCGTTGATCGTCCGGTCCGCCAGGAGGTCCAGCAGTTCGCCGAGCGCCGCGGCCGAGACCGGGCTGTCGCTGACGGTTCGCCCGGTGCGGTTCAGCGCCGCGAAGAAATCGCCCATCATCCAGTTCGCCGCGAGCTTCGCGTCCCGCCCGGACGCCACCGTCTCGTAGAACGCCGCCGTCTCCTGGTCCGCCACCAGCACGGCGGCGTCGTAGGCCGACAGGCCGTGCTCCGCCACGAACCGGGCGCGCTTGGCATCCGGCAGCTCCGGCAGGCCGGTCCGCAGCCCGGCGACCCACGCCTCGTCCAGCACCAGCGGCAGCAGGTCGGGGTCGGGGAAGTAGCGGTAGTCGTGCGCGTCCTCCTTGCTCCGCAGGCTGCGGGTCTCGCCGCGGGCCGGGTCGAACAGCCGGGTCTCCTGGTCCACCGTGCCGCCGGACTCCCAGACCTCCACCTGCCGCGCCGCCTCCGCCTCGATGGCCTGCATGACGAAGCGGACCGAGTTCACGTTCTTCACCTCGCAGCGCGTGCGGAACGGCTCGCCGTGCCTGCGGACCGACACGTTCACGTCGGCGCGCATCGACCCCTCCTCCATGTTGCCGTCGCAGGTGCCGAGGTAGCGCAGGATGGTCCGCAGCTTCCGCAAGTAGGCCCCGGCCTCCTCCGCCGTGCGCAGGTCCGGCTCGCTCACGATCTCCATGAGCGCGATGCCGGAGCGGTTCAGGTCGATGAAGCTCTTGCTCGGATGCTGGTCGTGCAGCGACTTGCCGGCGTCCTGCTCCAGGTGCAGCCGGGTCACGCCGATGCGCTTGGTGCTGCCGTCCGCCAGCTCGATCTCGACGTTGCCCGCGCCCACCACGGGGTGCGCGTACTGGCTGATCTGGTAGCCCGCCGGCAGGTCGGCGTAGAAGTAGTTCTTGCGGTCGAACCGGCTGACCAGGTTGATCTGCGCGTCGAGGCCCAGCCCGGTCCGCACCGCCTGCGCCACGCATTCCTGGTTGATCACCGGCAGCATCCCGGGGAACGCCGCATCGACGAGGCTGACCTGGGTGTTCGGCTCAGCGCCGAACGCGGTGGCGGAGCCGCTGAACAGCTTGGACCGGCTGATGACCTGGGCGTGCACCTCCAGCCCGATCACCATCTCCCACGGGCCGTCCCGCCCCTCGATCACCGCGCTCATGCCGCCGCCCCGGCCCGGACCGCCGGCAAATGGCGGAACCCCCCCGCCCGCTCCAGCTCCGCGCCCACGGCGAACACCGTCTCCTCGTCGAACGGGCGCCCGAGCACCTGCAGGCCGAGCGGCAGCCCCTGCCCGTCCAGCCCGGCCGGCACCGACAGGCCCGGCACGCCCGCCATGCTGGCCGGCACGGTGAACACGTCGTTCAGGTACATCGCCACCGGGTCATCCATCTTGTCGCCCTGCGCGAACGCGGCCGACGGCGCGGTGGGCGTCAGCAGCGCGTCCACCTGGGCATAGGCGTCGGTGAAGTCCCGCAGGATCAGCGCCCGCACCTTCTGCGCCCGCAGGTAGTAGGCGTCGTAGTACCCGGCCGAGAGCACGTAGGTGCCGATCATCACCCGCCGCCGCACCTCCGCGCCGAAGCCCTCCGCCCGGGTCTTCTCGTACATGTCCGTCAGGTCCTCGCCCTCCACCCGGCGCCCGAACCGCACGCCGTCATAGCGGGCCAGGTTGCTGGACGCCTCCGCCGGAGCCACGATGTAGTAGGTCGCCAGGCCGTACTTGGTGTGCGGCAGCGACACGTCCACGATCTCGGCACCCGCGTCGCGCAGCCAGGCCAGGCCCTGCTGCCACATCGCCTCGATCTCCGGGGGCATACTGTCGCTGCGGTACTCGCGCGGCACGCCGATCCGCAAACCGCGCACGCCCCGGCGGCAGGCGGCGGCGAAGTCCGGCACCGGACGGTCCGCGGACGTGCTGTCCTTCGGGTCGAACCCCGCCATGCTCCCCAGCATCACCGCGCAGTCCTCCACCGTCCGCGCCACCGGCCCGGCCTGGTCCAAGGACGACGCGAACGCCACGATGCCCCAGCGGGAGCAGCGCCCATAGGTCGGCTTCACGCCGGCAATGCCGCAGAACGACGCCGGCTGCCGGATCGACCCGCCGGTGTCGGTCGCCGTCGCCCCCAGCGCCATCCGCGCCGCGACCGCCGCGCACGACCCGCCGGACGACCCGCCCGGCACCAGGGCCGCGCCGTCCGCCCGGGTCCACGGGTTCTGCACGGGACCGAAGGCCGAGGTCATGTTGGACGACCCCATGGCGAACTCGTCGAGGTTCGCCTTGCCCAGGAACACCGCCCCGTCCCGCAGCAGGTTCGCCGTGACCGTGCTCTCGTACGGCGGCACGAACGGCTCCAGGATGCGGCTGCCGGCGGTGGTCCGCACGCCCTCCGTGCAGAACAGGTCCTTGATCGCCAGCGGCAGGCCGAGCAGCGGGCGGTCCTCGCCCTTCGCCAGCGCCGCGTCCGCCGCAGCGGCCTGCGCCCGCGCCTGATCGCCAGACACGGTGATGAAGGCGTTGAGCCGCGGGTTCAGCGCCGCCACCGCGTCAAGGTGCGCCTCCGTCAGCTCCTTGGCGGAGAACGCCCGCCGGCGCAGCCCGTCCCGTGCCTCCACCAACGACAGGTCGGTCAGCATCACTCGACCACCTTCGGCACGGCGTAGAACGCGCCCGCCCGGTCGGGCGCGTTGCCCAGCACCCGCTCCGGGATGCCGCCGTCGGTCACGGCATCGGGACGCAGCCGCATCGCCATCTGCGCGGCCCCGGTCAGCGGGTCGATCCCCTCCACGTCCACCTCGTTCAACTGCTCGATCCAGCCCAGGATGTTGTTCAGCTCGCCGGCCAACTGCTCCGCCTCCGTGTCGCCCACGTGGATGCGGGCGAGCCGGGCGATGCGCCGGACGGTCGCGGGGTCGAGCGACATGGGCGGGTCCTATGGTAAGGTGGTGGCGCAGCCCGCGCCGGGCTGCCGAAGCGCGGGACCATACCACCCTTATGCCTCTGTTCAACATCGCGGATCTGCGGGGCGGGCTGGCGCCGGGCCAGCGGCTGATCGGCCTCGACCCCGGCGCCAAGACCATCGGCGTCGCGCTGTCCGACGTCCGCCTGCTGCTGGCCAGCCCCTATGGCAGCTTGCGCCGGGGCAAGCTGGGCCAGGCGGCGGCGGAGCTTGCCGCGGTGGCCCGGAAAGAGGGGGCCGGCGGCCTGGTCGTCGGCTGGCCGCTGTCGATGGACGGCACGATGGGACCGGCGGCGCAGGCGGTGCGGGACTGGGCGCTCGCGCTGTCCGACGCGGCCGGCCTGCCCGCGGCGCTGTGGGACGAGCGCCTGTCGTCGGCCGCGGTGAACCGCCATCTGATCAATGAGGCCGACATGACCCGGCGCAAGCGCGCCGCCGTGGTCGATCAGATGGCCGCCGCCTACATCCTGCAAGCCGCGCTCGACGCGAGCCGCTGAGGCAAGACTGCCATTGGACCGGCTTCGGCTCAGTTGACCCTGGCCCAGGCGCCGACGTTGGTGGGGCCGCAGAGCTGGCTCCGCGAGGCGGACGCCGCGCGCCGGATGCGGTCCTCAAGCGTGTCGATCCCGACATCCGCCGCCGTGGCGAGGCCGGCCCGCTCCAAGGTCGGCAGCAGGCTCCCGAGGGAAAGGCACATCCAGTCGATCTGCGTCGAGGCCGCGCCCCCGAAGGGGGTCTCGCAGATCAAGGCCGGCTCCGGCAGGCCTGCGTCCGAGAACAGCTTCACGAGCCGCCGCCCGACATCGAGGTCGATCCCCATGGCGCCGTAGGCCTTGATGAGCCAGCCAACCGTCGCGTCATAGACGGCGACGGGCGGCTCTGAAAACCTCGTTTCAGGGACCAGCACCGGCTCCACCAGTGCCAGGATGCCGCCCGGCCTCACGAGGGATGTCAGGTGGCGCAGGAACGGGACCTGGTCCGGCTGGTGGTGCAGGATGTAGCGGCCGACGACGAGGTCGAACCTGCCAAGCCTCCCGGCATCCTTGATGGGGCATGTCTCGAAGGCCACCCGGTCCAGCCCTGCCGCCTGCGCGCGCCTGCGGGCATGGGCCAGGATGTCCGCGTCCCGATCCACCCCGACGACGCGCCCGGACGGTCCGACAACGGGCGCAGCGAGCAGGGCGACGTCACCCGTGCCGGTGCCGATGTCGAGAACCGACATCCCCTCCTCAAGCCCAAGGTCTTGCAGCAGGTGCCGGGTGATCGGCTCCAGGCGCGTGCCCTGCAGCTCCAGACGCTTGGTCTCCCCGGGCGACGATCCCAGGATATAGAAGTCATCACTCATCACGCTGCTCCTTCGCGCAAGACCAGGTTCCACACCGCTCAGCCCGGCGGCACCGGGTCGCAGGCCAGCGCCGTCGCCCGGGCCAGCACCAGCAAGCGCCGTGCCGCCACGCCCGCCGCCGCCGCGTCGCCCAGGGC